>CALDNY010000307.1 GCA_937914685.1 uncultured Kordiimonadaceae bacterium | reverse complement strand
GCTTGATTGTGAATAACTTTCCCTAGAGAACAAAAAAGAACAAAAAAATATATACTGGTTTTTCAATGATTTACTGAAAATAAAAGAGGCGTTTATTTTCATTTTGTTTTCATTCGCCAAAAAATTTTAAGATAATCTCTGACGCTCAATTTCAACACCAACGCTTGTGGTGTTTTCAATAGCTTCCAATTTTTCTACACGCACCCTCACAGCCATAATTCGTGGATCAAGCATGTTAAAATCAGCAATTTTTTCAGCTAAAGTTTCCACCAGTTCAACATGACCTGAGTTAATGATATTTTTAATACCATTGACGACTTTTTCATAACAAACAACATTTTCATAATCGTCATTCAATGGCGTGTTATTTTCTTTAACACTAAGATCTATATTAACGCGAATTTTTTGCAAAGCAGCTTTCTCATGATCATAAATACCAATCGAGCTATCAATAAGCAGGTCGCGAACAAACACATGGCGTAAGCTCATAATAGCGTCAGCGTATTTAAGCGGTGTTATATTGCTCTTATAATTTTGATCAGCCATCTTAGTTTTTCCTGTTAAATAATGCCTAATGTTGAAAGATATATAATATAGGCGCCCGTAAATACCAACCCAATTACACGAGTAAAGCGAATTTTCCAAACGATAAAAGGAATAAGTGCCACAGAGGATAATGCCATAACCCATAAATCTACGTCTAAAAACTCCTGAGGGATCGGTACAGGGGCAACAGCGGCCGTTGCTCCCATGATTGCATATAAATTAAAAATATTGCTGCCTATGACGTTGCCTAATGCCACTTCGCCGTGACCGTGCCGCGCTGCCATAATGGTTGTCACTAATTCTGGTAGACTAGTTCCGATGGCAACAATAGTAAGTCCAATTACCGCTTCGGATATTTTAAAGGAATGGGCAATTTCAACGCCGCCTTCCACTAACAGATGAGCCCCATAAACCAGTCCGGCCAGTCCTATTATCACATAAAAAACAGACCGCGGCGTAGCTAATGGTTTTTGCGGTAGAGATTCTAAATCTTCATAAGCATGTTCGGCGATTTCCAGATCTTCGGCAATTTGGCTTTTATTAATGCGGCCCACTTGGTAGGAATTAATAAGAAAAGCTCCCAGCAGAATGAATAGTAAGATTGCATGAAAATAACTAAGCGGGCCAGAAAAGCACAAAATTATAAATAAACCCATAGCGCCCAACATAATAAAATAATTACGTTTGACCTCGTTATTATCGCAAACAAACGGATAAAAAATTGCGGGCATACCGATCACCAATAAAATGTTTGCAATATTACTTCCTACAACATTGCCAAGCGCCAAAGTCGGTACACCAGAATAAGCCGCATCAATACCCACTACCAACTCAGGGGCGGACGTACCAAACGCAATAACCGTAAGGCCGACAACTAACTTACTAATACCAAAGTTTTCAGCGATAGAGACAGCGCCACGGATTAATATATCGCCCGCCGCCACTAGAAAGACAAGTCCTGCTATGACTTCAACATAT
>CALDNY010000306.1 GCA_937914685.1 uncultured Kordiimonadaceae bacterium | reverse complement strand
ACATTAAGGCACATAAAAACAAAGGCCGGAGAATATCTCCGGCCTTCATATAATACATTAACTTATAGATGTAAAGCTTTGTTTAGTATAGGTTTAAAAACCACCCATACCGCCCATGCCGCCCATGCCACCCATGCCGCCCATATCAGATCCGCCCTTATCATCAGCAACTTCAGCAACCATTGCCTCTGTTGTAATCAATAGGCCCGCAATGGATGCTGCGTCTTCAAGAGCTGTACGCACAACTTTAGTCGGGTCAATAATACCGGCAACGATCATATCTTTATATTCTTCGCCTTGGGCATCATAACCAAATGATGTGTCGTCCTGCTCATTCATTTTACCAGCAATAACAGCACCGTCTTTACCAGCATTTTCTGCGATTTGACGAACCGGTGCTTCGAGGGCACGACGAACGATATTAACACCAACTGTTTGGTCATCATTCTCGCCTTTAACACCTTCAAGGACACGTGCTGCATATAAAAGTGCTGCACCACCACCAGGGACGATGCCTTCTTCGACAGCGGCCCGTGTTGCATGAAGCGCATCATCAACGCGGTCTTTGCGTTCTTTCACTTCAATCTCAGTGGAACCACCAACTTTAATAATGGCAACACCACCACTTAATTTAGCAAGACGTTCTTGAAGTTTTTCTTTGTCATAATCAGATGAAGTGTTTTCCGCTTGTGTGCGAATTTGTGCACAGCGTGCTGCGATATCATCTTTAGAACCAGCGCCATCAACAATGATTGTGTCTTCTTTGGTGATGGTCACATGTTTGGCAGTACCAAGCATATCAAGAGTTACTGTTTCTAATTTAATACCAAGGTCTTCAGAGATGACTTGGCCACCAGTTAGAATAGCAACATCTTCAAGCATTGCTTTACGACGATCACCAAAACCTGGTGCTTTAATCGCTGCAATTTTAAGTCCACCACGAAGTTTATTAACAACAAGTGCTGCAAGTGCTTCACCTTCTACGTCTTCTGCAATGATAAGAAGCGGACGACCTGATTGGGCCGCAGCTTCAAGCAATGGAAGCATAGTTTGAAGGTTAGAAAGTTTTGTTTCATGAAGAAGAATATAAGGATTTTCCAAATCAACACACATTTTTTCAGCATTTGTAATGAAATATGGTGAAAGGTAACCGCGATCAAATTGCATTCCTTCAACAACATCTAATTCTGAATCAAGGCCTTTGGCTTCTTCGACGGTGATCACACCTTCTTTGCCAACTTTTTCCATAGCATCAGCAATCATGGCACCAATTTCAGTTTCGCCATTCGCAGAGATTGAGCCTACTTGAGCTACTTCTTCGCTTGTTGAAATTGCTTTTGAACGTGATTTAAGTTCTTCACTTACTTTCGAGACGCCAAGCATAATACCGCGACGTAGGTCCATCGGGTTCATTCCTGCGGCAACTGATTTAAAACCTTCGCGCACAATGGCTTGGGCAAGAACAGTTGCGGTTGTTGTGCCGTCGCCAGCAACATCGTTTGTACGGGACGCTACTTCACGAACCATTTGCGCACCCATGTTTTCATAAACATCTTTAAGTTCAATTTCTTTAGCAACCGATACACCGTCTTTAGTAATGCGCGGAGCACCGAATGATTTTTGTAAAAGTACATTCCGGCCTTTTGGTCCCAATGTTACCTTTACCGCGTTTGCAAGAATATCAACACCAGCCATAATACGTGCGCGAGCGTCTGTTCCAAATTTTACTTCTTTAGCAGCCATTATTATTTTCCTTTAATTAGCTTTTTATTTTGATGGATAAGCTTCACTTATTCAATGATGCCTAAAATGTCTGATTCTTTCATAATCAACAGCTCTTCGCCGCCGACTTTAATTTCTGTGCCTGACCATTTGCCGAACAACACTTTATCACCCGCTTTAACATCAAGCGCCGTAACTTTACCGTCTTCAGCTTTATTGCCTGAACCAACGGAGATTACTTCGCCTTCGCTTGGCTTTTCTTGTGCTGTATCAGGAATAATAATTCCGCCAGCAGTTTTCATTTCATTTTCAACTCGGCGTACTACGACGCGGTCATGTAAAGGACGAAATCCCATTTGAATACCTCTTCTTGGGTTATTAAATTAACATTATAAATATCTCAGGTTGGCACTCTCATATTAAGAGTGCTAACAACTGTATTGAACAAATAGTGTATAGAAAAAAAGAGTCAAGGGCTTGAGCATAGAAAAATGGTTTTTTTAATCAAATAACCAAATAAATCAATATTGTTATAAAACCGATCAACAAAGCATAAGGAAGTTGGGTGATCACATGATCCATATGATCGCTGGCGGCACCGATTGATGATAATACCGACGTATCGGACACGGGTGATGAATGATCGCCAAAGATACCACCACCGACAACCGCCGCCAATGCTTTATAAACAATCGGATCATCAGCAACTCCACCAGAAAAACCATAAGCTATGGGCAATACAAATGGGATCATCAGGGCGAAAGCTCCCCATGATGTGCCCGTAGAAAATGAAATAGTCGCCGTTATGAAAAAGGCAGTCGCCACTAATAATTGCGGGTTCATAAAATCTTCTGATGAAGCCATGATAAATTGAGTCGCCCCCAGATCCTTTGTCACTGTATTAATACAATAAGCAAGCGCGGTAATAATAAGGGCCGACATCACGCTTTTCGCGCCTTTAATGCCAACTTCCGTCAAATCGCTAAAATTTTTCACATATTTTTTTAGATAAAGCGATAGTCCTAAATATATTACGGCCATGATAAAGGCTTCTAAAATCATCAAACGGCCAAAAACAAAATAGCTTAAAATCACGGTGCCAAAAACAATGATTATCGGCAGTAAAAAATCATAGAATAAATAAGCTTTTTCATGCTTTTGCACAAATATATCATCGCCTTCGTCACTGATCATGGGGATTGCCCCGTCCCGTAATGGCTTGCCTTGTTCTCGGGCGCGCGTTTCGGCCTTTTTCATAAAACCAAAATCAGGAATAATCTCTAAACAAATCAACAGAGTGAAGATAATTAACAAAATGGGATAAAAATTATAAGGGATCGAACTGGCAAAAAGACCAATAGCCTGATCAATGGAGGTTATAGGTCCGCCTTCTTTGGCAATCAGTCCTCCAATATAAGCCCCCCATGACATAAATGGAACCAGTACGCAAACCGACGCGGTAGTTGCATCTAATATGAAGGCCAGTTTTTCACGGGAAATTTTGGCCTTGTCCGATAATGGACGAATAATAGGCCCTGTCATCAGCGGGCTAAAATAATCATCAATAATTAAAAACCCCAACAGCCAGGCCGTGAATTTCACTTGCCTTGGTGATGTGCCGCCCCTTGAAACTTTTTGAGCAAAGGCCACAAGTACGCCTGCCCTTTTGAATAATTCAAACAGGATACCGATAAAGATAATTATCACACAAATGCGAATAAATTCACCGCCCAGTGAATTTTCAATGAGTTTAACAAGCCCGCCCGCAGGGTCAATGCCCCATAAAGAGGCACTAGGGTCATAGCCCATCATCATCACCCCGACCAAACAGCCGGAAAATAATGAAAAAATAGCACTACGCGTCCAAAAAGCCGTTATTAACGCTAGCACCAACGGCAGCAAAGACCACACCCCAAAATTAATAACGCTTTCCATATATCCCTCACCCTTTCGGTGTATATTGCCCTTTATTATCGTCGACTTCAATCACCCAAAGATCTTCGTCAAAATTGCGCTGCTTAGCAATATATTGATCGGCTTTTGGCTCATCAAGCCAACAATCACCCAATGGCTGATGCCACATTAACTTATCATCACTATCACGGATTTGGCTATAAATTCTACAGCCTTTAGTATGAACATATTGTTTAATCAGCACCATACCGCGTTCATCGTCACCCCGATGGGCAACCACCGCTGACATAAAAAGAACCTCACAGCGCTTAATTTCTGAAGCGACCCAAAGGTCTGTTTTTAATCTAACCTCAATAGACATCATTATTTTTTAGATTTAGGTTTGGGTTTGGGTTTGGGTTTGGGTTTAGGCTTAGG
>CALDNY010000305.1 GCA_937914685.1 uncultured Kordiimonadaceae bacterium | reverse complement strand
TGATTTTACTCCGCCCTTGACAACGTTGGTTGCTGATATTAAAACCGGTGAAAAAACCTTAATGCAATATTTAATCAGACCCATAAATAACGCTTTAAATACCGCTTTTAGGGAAAGATAAAATAATCAGTTTTTAAAAAAAGCCCCGTCAAACTTGCGGGGCTTTTTTATTGTTAAATGATGAAATTATAATCTACTTTCAATAGCATCCCATATAAGGGCCGCAATATCCGTGCCGTCAAAGCGTTCAATTTCCTGAATTCCTGTCGGTGATGTTACATTAATCTCTGTCAAATAATCACCAATCACATCAATACCGACAAATATCTGTCCTTGTTCTTTTAAAATCGGGCCAATGGCTTCGCATATTTCATGCTCGCGCGCGGTAAGCTCTGTTTTTCTCGCCTCGCCCCCTACATGCATATTTGAGCGCACTTCGCCCTCCTCTGGCACCCGATTAATAGCGCCGACTGCCTTGCCATCAACAAGGATAATTCTTTTGTCTCCTTTTCGAACATCAGATAAATATTTTTGAACGATAAAAGGTTCCTTATAAAATTCTTGAAACATTTCTATAAGACTAGAAAGATTTTGATCATCTTTCTTAATTCTAAATACCCCTGCCCCGCCGTTGCCGTAGAGCGGCTTAACAATGATATCACCATATTGGCGGCGAAATGATTTTACATCCTCTTTATTGGTGGTGATCATTGTCGGCGGCATTAAAGTGGGAAAACGGGTCAAAAATATTTTTTCTGGCGCATTCCTTACCGACGCAGGATCATTAACCACCAGAGTTTTTGGGTGAATATGTTCCAAAATATGCGTTGCGGTGATATAACCCATATCAAATGGAGGGTCCTGACGCATTAAGATCACATCAATGTCATCCCCCAAATCCATCTGTACTTGGTCACCGGCCGTATAATGATTGCCCAATTCTCGCCTAAAGCTAATCGGCTGAACATGAGCTTTTACTTTATCATTAATATAAGACATATCTTCTACGAGATAATGAAAAAGTTTATGACCGCGCTTTTGCGCCTCTAAGCCCATAGCAAAAGTGCTGTCACCGTTAATATCGATGCTTTGCAGGGGGTCCATCTGTAGTGCTACATTTAAAGTCATTAATTATTTACCCTTATCTATATCTTTATCACCTCTGATCAATTCAAAAACATTAGGTTGATCATGGGCACGAAGTTCTTTCAATGTGTGAAGGATTTGTTTTTTCATTCCCTCATCATTAAAATCACAATTGTCATCTAAATAATCCAAACAATCCAATAAATTATCACGTCCTTCATCGAGACTACGAGTATGAATTTGTAACATGCCAAGTTCATACTTATGGATGATTTTATCAGGATCAATATATATGGTTCTTTTTAATGCATTCATAGCCAAATCAAAATCATTCAAATTAAGACAGCGAATTTTAATATTATTAAGCAATCTTACTAAAATTGCTCTCTTGCCAAGCGGTGAATGGTGCCATTGTTCAAGTTTATTTGTGCCGCCCGATATGGTGGAAACGAGATCGCGCAAATCATGGGCCGTTAAAATTCGCCCTTTATGAAACGGATCGAGAATGACCTGATCATTTTCACCAAAAATTCGCACTAAAAAATGAGCAGGAAAATTAACACCCTCGGCGTTCCATCCTTGACTATGGGCGCCGTGAAGATATAAAATTCCAAGACTTATAGGAAGCCCTTTTCTGCGGTCAATCACCGACATTAAATTAGCATTTTGCAGATCATCATAAAATTGATCATCGCCTCTATATTCATGGCGACCCCACAATATATTGATCAGGGCAGTCGCTCTTTCTTTCGCTGTTTTTGCTTTGTGGGCTTCATTTTCAATATCAAGTCTTAAAATTTCCAAATGATGTTGGTATTTTTGCAAAGAAACACCGGGCCGGTCAAGACTGGCTAAAACAAGTGCTGTTTGGGAAACATCAATATCCTGTTCAGGTGTTATTCCGACAGTCTTTAAATATTCAATTTGTTGGTCAGCCTTTGGGATCATTTTAAATTTTTTACCATTTTAGTTTTTTACCATTTTAGTTTTTTACCATGCATTTTTAATATGAATTGGCAATTGTTTGGGAAGAACAAGGATTAAATCGCATCTATAAAGTTGATTATCGATCTTATTATTTTTAAGCCTTTTATTCAAGTTTGCTATATAATATTGTGCTGTTCTTGTAATTCGTTTTTTTTGATTATCATTCACGGATTCTATGGCTGTTCTGTAATCTTTACGGGCTTTAACCTCGCAAAAAACTAATGTTTTTCCGCGTTTTGCAATGATATCAATTTCACCAAAAGGACAGCGATAACGCCGTTCTTTAATAAAATATCCTTTACAGACAAGCATTATGCTGGCCCAATATTCCGCCCTATGACCTAACTGATATGCTTTAATTTTATTCTTCATGCGCTGCTAACTTTAAGGCACGACTATAAACTTCTTTTCTTTTACGACCACTCATATAAGTCACTGCGGCCACGGCTTCTTTTACTGACAACTTTTCCAACGCTTTAAGAAGTGCATCATCTAAATCGTCAATAAGGTTTTGTTGTTTTGCAGGAGGATCAACAATGATGACAATCTCCCCCTTTGGCGTTGGACGTCCTTGATAATATTCGATGAGCTGATCAAGATTATTTTTCTGAATTTCCTCATAAAGCTTAGTAAGTTCGCGGCAAACGGCAACGCGCCTATTGCCAAGAACTATTCTCATGTCTTTTAAGCTGGCCAGTAACCTTTTGGCAGATTCGTAATAAATAACAGTTGTAGGCACGGCTGAGAATTTTTCCAAGTCTTTTTGCCTAGCCATTGATTTTGAGGGAAGAAACCCTGAAAATAAAAAATTATCCGTCGCCATTCCCGAATTGGTCAACGCGCAAAGCAACGCACTAGCACCAGGTAAACTTGTTACCATTATATTTTCTTTTTGGCATTCATTGACGAGCCTGTAGCCCGGATCAGAAATAAGAGGTGTCCCCGCATCGCTAATCAGAGCGATGATTTTTCCTGATTTTAAGTGTTCCATCAAATGAGGAATCGCACTTTCAGCATTATGATCATGATAAGAATACATCGGTGTTTTTATGTCATAATATGACAATAATTTTCCACTTACCCTTTTATCCTCGCAGGCAATTAGATCCGCCGCATTTAATAAATCCAACGCACGAAGGGTAATATCACCCAAGTTGCCAATGGGTGTAGAAGTGACATAAAGACCACTATCAAATGGTTTCTTTTTATAATTTTTTGGAATATTTTCCATATTTTTTTAAATTTTTCACACCATTGCCATAATTCAGCACTAGCCTAACTGAAATCCTTTGCTATAACTAATGAATAATCGACTTTACAATAAAAATTGGAACGCTTAATTGTTGTTATTACAATACCATAAAACAGGCATTATTGCTGTCATGATTTTGGCAGTTTCCTTTATTTCTGGCTGTGAACCAAGCACTAATATTGTTAGAAATACTCCCCCATCCCCCTCCAAACAAATATCACCACCCCAAAGCATTATTGCTTCTAAAAACAGTGATATTTTTAAAATTGATGATCACCAACCGCCAAGACATAAAATTAATATTGGTATTATGCTTCCTTTAAGCGGTGAGACGTCCACAGTCGGTCAAGCCTTGTTAAATGCCGCGACCCTTGCTTTATTTGATGCCCAAGACCGCCGTCTTGAAATTATTCCCGTTGATACAAAAGGCAACCCCGAAACCACGCGAGAGGCAATGGCTATATTAATCGAACAAAAGGTTGATATTATTATTGGACCTCTTTTTTCAGAAAACATTAAAGCTGCCCAACCCCTTGCCAAAGCGGCCAATATAAAAATGATAGGCTTTTCAACTGATCATGATGTTGCGGGTGATGGTGTTTATTTGCTAAGCTTTAGGCCAGAAGAACAAGTAAGTCGTATCATCAAATACGCATCATCACAGCGTTATAATAAATTCGCCGCCCTGATCCCAGATAACCTCTATGGTGGTCGCATCATGAACGTGCTAGAGCCCTTAGTATCATCACAATTTAATGAACTTGTCGCCTTAGAAGTTTATCCTTATGATCCGTCTTCGCTTGATGAACCTGTTAAGAAAATCGCCAATTATAACTTTAGACGAAAAGAATTTCTTGATGAAATGAAGTTCCTGCGATCCTTAGGTCAGAATGATGATATGGGACAGGATTTTATAGATGAAATTAAAAATCTTGAGACATTAGGTGATGTTAATTTTAATGCTATTTTACTGCCTGAGGGCGGTTCAATGCTAGGTGCCCTCGCGCCCTTACTATCTTATTATGAGATTGACTTAAACAAGGTAAAAGTGCTCGGCACTGGTCTGTGGCATGATAATATGTTGTTTAATGAACCGCAATTGCAAGGCGGCTGGTTCGCCGCTCCCGAAGATGATGTCGCCAACCAATTTATCAAACGTTACCGTCAAGCATTCTCAAAACAACCACCGCGATTGGTAACTTTGGGTTATGATGCGATGGCTTTTGTTGCTAATATTGTAAGATATCAACGTGTGCCTAATTTTGCAGATCAGATCATCACGGATCCGAATGGCTTTAATGGCCTAGACGGTATTTTTCGTTTTCATAAAACGGGACTAGTGGAACGAGGGCTAGCCGTTTATGAAGTTACCAATAAGGAATTTAAAAAAATTGACGACGCGCCTATTGATTTTACCCCGCCTGTGCGCCCCTTATATGTTGAAATTCCTCTTGATTTTATGTCAGAATTTGACCCAATATTTGGTTTAAAAGGGGACGTCCCCGCTTTGTCAGACGAACAAGATCAGAATGTTCCCCATCGACAAACCCTTGAGATTTCAAAAAATCCAAGCGGTCTATATCCATAAAATTTTCTATATCTGAGCCAATTTTGGCGGCAAAATCGGCATATTTAATCCCTTGGGTCAGACGCAGTCCCATCATGATTAATTCTTCGGCTTTAATCTGTGGGCTTAATTGATCCATAATTTTGGTGGCGTGGCCTTTATCTATAACCGCCTTAAGCCATGTTTCAGGCTTTTTATATTGTTCGGTGGCATATGTTTTACCATCGATGCTAATGCGACCATGGGCGCCCGCACCAATTCCTAGATAATCATCATAATGCCAATAGCTAAGGTTATGGCGACTTTCTTGGCCTAATTTTGCATAGTTGGAAATCTCATAGGCAGGATAATTATGATCAGCGCATATATCATTGGTAAGCTCATACATTTTTGCCGCTAAATCTTCGCCGGGGATAGGGAGTTTCCCTTGTGTCCATTGACCGTAAAAAGGCGTGCCTTTTTCAATGGTAAGCTGATAAAGTGATAAATGACCATTGGCTAATGCAAGGGCTTTTTTAAGCTCATCTTCCCACTGTGAGATGCTTTGAGCCACCCGGGCGTAAATAAGATCAAAATTGGATCTTTTAAAATATTTTTGTGAAATTTCAATTGCTCTCAACGCTTCCTCAACACAATGTTCGCGCCCTAAGGCTTTTAAATCAGTATCATTTAAGGCTTGAATACCAAGAGATACACGGTTAATGCCAGCACTTGCAAAATCAGAAAATTTTTCTGCTTCCACACTTGTCGGGTTCGCTTCTAAGCTAATTTCCACATCATCATTGATGGTAAAATGATGACTAATACGCTCAATCACCGACGCCACCACGCAAGCGTCCATCAATGAGGGGGTACCGCCGCCAAAAAATATACTTTTGACAGAACGCTTGCCAATAAGGGTCGCAAAATAATCAATTTCTAAAAGTAATGCCTTAGCCATTTGTTCCTGATCAATTTTATCACGAACATGGCTGTTAAAATCACAATAGGGACATTTTGACAGACAAAAAGGCCAATGAACATAAATGGAAATTGGCTTTATATTATGTGCTAAAACAGGCATTGATTAATTTCTTAAAGGCATTAGCGCGGTGGCTAATTCCATGTTTTTCCTCTGGGTTCATTTCCCCAAATGTCTGAGAATATCCCGTCGCTTGAAACATAGGATCATAACCAAAACCATTAAGTCCTTTTAGAGGCCAAACCAATATTCCATCGACGTGACCTTCGAATGTTTCCACATGGCCATCGGGCCAAGCAAGCGACAAAGCACAGGCAAAATAAGCGGCTCTATCTTTATTTTCTAGCGCATCATTAAGCCGCCTCATGCCGTATTTAAAGTCACGCTCTCCAGTTTCAGGATTTATGGCATAACGCGCAGAATGAATACCGGGAATGCCCCCTAACGAAGGCACCACAAGGCCACTATCATCGGCCAATGATACCAGATTGCTTTCGCGAGCGGCGCTGAGTGCCTTTATTTTTGCATTGGCTATAAAAGTTTCGCCGTCTTCGATGGGTTCTGATAAATTTAATTCTTTTGACGAAAACGCCTCTACCCCGTAGGGGCCAAGCAAATCATTTATTTCCTTAACTTTGCCCTGATTATGGCTGGCGACAACCAGTTTTTTTTCGTTAAATTTTCTCACCATATAATTTTATAGCCCTAGGGTTTTTCGTTGTAATTTAGTGATTTGATCAACACCGATCCGTGCCAGACGCATCATGCGCATCAATTCTTCTTCGCTAAAGGGTTCTTCTTCTGCTGTACCTTGAATTTCAATAATTTTTCCTGATCCTGTTAAAACGAAGTTAGCATCGGTTTCGGCGCTACTGTCTTCGTCATAATCCAGATCAAGCACGGGCGTTCCCTTATAAATACCGCATGATACGGCGGCGACTTCATGAATGATAGGAATAGAGGTTAATGTCCCGTCCGCAACCATTTTTTGTAAACATTGATAAAGGGCAACATAGCCCCCAGAAATAGACGCGGTTCGCGTGCCGCCATCCGCTTGAATAACATCACAATCAATACGAATTTGACATTCCCCTAAAGCCTCTAGATCAATAGCCGCCCGCAAAGAACGACCAACAAGACGTTGGATCTCCTGAGTGCGGCCTGACTGTTTTCCCCGCGCCGCTTCGCGGCCCATCCGTCCATGAGTTGAGCGCGGCAACATACCATATTCGCCTGTCACCCACCCTTTGCCACTGCCCCGCAGAAAGGGCGGTGCTTTATCTTCTAATGTTGCAGTGCATAGAACATGAGTGTCACCAAATTTAATTAAGCAGGAGCCTTCTGCGTATTTTGAAAAACCAATTTCCATTGTGATGTCGCGCAATTGATCAGCGCTACGGCCAGAAGGTCGCATATATTTTCTCCATAATTGATATTTAATTTATCATTTTGCTTGTACAACTATTTGAATTTCAATGCCAGAAGATTGAACTTTATATTTTATTTTTTTACACCTGTTGACCTCATGACTTAGCGTACTTACATTAACATTTGAGAAAAATGATGAATATATTGAATGAAAGATCACGGGAGATATTCCACCAAATTGTCGATGCCTATATTATGACAGGCGATCCGGTAGGATCACGCACGCTTTCACAAAAAATTCAAATTTCCTTATCTCCTGCCTCTGTTCGTAACGTCATGTCGGATTTAGAAGACAGTGGTTTAATATATTCGCCTTATACATCCGCCGGGCGCATACCCACAGAATTAGGGTTGCGCTTATTCGTTGATGGAATGCTGGAAATAGGCAATCTTACCAAAGCCGAACGAAATGATATTGAAATCAGCTGCAGAACCAATAACCACAGCATTGAAGATAAACTTATCCAAGCAACCAGCATGTTATCGGGTCTTTGTAAATGTGCCAGTATTGTCATCGCCCCGACACGGGATAATCCGCTAAAACATATTGAATTTGTACAAATTTCTCCAGGCCGAGCCATCGTGGTTATGGTAAGCGAAGGTGATGATGTAGAAAATAGAATTATCAATATTCCTTTGGGCATTACTCCCGCAGCCTTGAGACAAGCGACCAATTATATTAATGCAAAATTATCTGGCCGAAGTTTCGAAGAAGCTCGAACGCAAATAGAAAAAGAAATTTCTATTCAAAAAATAGAACTTGATAGCTTAACGCAAAATATCGTCAAACAAGGGCTTGCAGTTTGGAGCGGTCTTGGCGGCGATGGACATTCTCAATTAAAAGAATTACTCATAATAAGGGGACAAGCTAATCTTTTAGACGACCTAGAGGCCAAAGAAGACCTAGAGAGGGTCAGATTACTTTTTGGCGACCTAGAGCGTAAAAAGGACTTAATAGAGCTACTTGGCCTTGCAAAGGATGCCCAAGGGGTAAGAATTTTTATCGGTTCTGAAAATAATCTCTTTTCCCTGTCGGGTTCTTCTGTTATCGCTGCACCTTAATATGGATGAAAAAAATAACTTACTAGGCGTGATCGGTGTTATTGGTCCTACCAGACTAAATTATGCGCGGATCATTCCTATGGTTGATTACACAGCAAAAATTATTGGAAAAATGCTCTAATGACTGAAAATATTGAAAATACTGAAATTGACGATCAAGATAACGATCCTGAATATACTGATGATCAAGATCAATCACAAGATGAGGCTGAAGTAACACCGCTAAGTGTTGCTGAAGACGAAATAAATGATTTGCGTGATAAACTTCTTCGGGCGGTCGCTGAAACTGAAAATGTACGTCGGCGCTCTGAAAAAGAAAAGGCAGACGCAGCAAATTATGCTGTGACTAATTTTGCCCGCGATATGTTGGCAATTGGTGATAATTTAAGCCGCGCTCTAGAATGCGTCCCAGAAGATATGGAAATCCCCGACAATATTAAAACCCTGATCGAAGGGGTAAAAATGACCGAACGGGAACTTTCAAATATTTTTGAACGCCACGGCATTAATAAAATTGATCCCAAAGGCAAAGCTTTTGATCATAACCATCATCAAGCCATGTTTGAAGCCCCCACAGAGGACCCTGATGGCACGGTTATTCAAGTCATGCAGGTCGGTTATAAAATAAAAGACCGCCTGCTTCGTCCCGCCATGGTCGGCGTTTCAAAAGGTGGTACTGATGAGGCTCAAAAGGGTATTGATACCAAGGCTTGATAAAATTAAGGCTGTTTGGCTAATATTTCAAAAGTTTTCTCAATAGTCCCGGCATTTTCAAAATTTAATGTCAAATCAATAGTCTCGCCGGGGGCATATTTTTTCTTTGTATTAAAGAGCATAATATGATAGCCGCCCGGCTTTAATTGAACCTCTGAATGCGCTGGAATTTTTATGAAGTCGACTTTGCCCATTTTCATCACACCATCATTCATGGTGTGTTCATGTATTTCTACTTTTGCAGAAATAGAAGATGAAGCGCTGATTAATTTATCATCAATATCAGCAATATTTTGAATGTGTAAGTAAGCGCCGCCAGGGCGTCCTTCCACAAGAATAGGCCGAGCCCATTGTTGAGTTATGATAATATTGCCGCTTTGGGCATAGGCACTGATTTGCAAAGCCATTAGAAATACGGCACTGATGATAAGTTTTTTCATAATAGTTGCTCTCTGATATAAATGGATAATTTCCTAGTTTTTATAGCCATACGGGGCATTTTCCACAATAGACAAAAATTATATTATCAAAAAAAAATAAAACTTAACTAAAAAACCCTTGCAGAGAAAAAAAACACTCTTATATAAGCACCATGAGAGAAGCGCAATTTTGCGCAATAATTATAGATTGATTAATAAAAATACTAGATCGGGCTTATTCGCCCAGATTAAGTAATTTAGAAAAGAGGTATAGTATGGCTAAAGTTATTGGTATTGATTTAGGGACAACAAATTCATGTGTCTCCATTATGGACGGCGCCAAGCCTAAAGTTATTGAAAATGCAGAAGGCGGACGCACAACCCCGTCAATGGTCGCATTTCTTGATGATGGCGAAAAACTCGTTGGACAAGCTGCAAAACGTCAGGCTGTTACAAACGCTGAGAACACGTTATTTGCTATTAAACGTCTGATTGGTCGTTCATTTGATGACCCTGCTACTAAAAAAGACATCGAAATGGTGCCTTATAAAATTATCAAATCAGACAGTAATGATGCATGGGTAGAAGTGCGCGGCGAAAAAATGAGCCCGAGCCAAATTTCCGCCCTTATATTACAAAAAATGAAAGAAACTGCCGAGCAGTATCTTGGAGAGACTGTGACCCAAGCGGTGATCACGGTTCCTGCTTACTTTAATGATGCTCAACGCCAAGCGACAAAAGACGCTGGTAAAATTGCCGGTCTTGAAGTTCTACGTATTATCAACGAGCCAACAGCGGCGGCACTTGCCTACGGCCTTGATAAAAAAGAAGGTAAAACAATCGCGGTTTATGACCTTGGTGGTGGTACATTTGATGTATCGATCTTAGAAATTGGCGACGGCGTTTTTGAAGTAAAATCTACCAACGGTGATACATTCCTTGGTGGTGAAGATTTTGATATGCGTCTTGTTGAATATCTTGCCGATGAATTTAAGAAAGAAAACGGCATTGATCTTAAATCTGATAAAATGGCCCTTCAACGCTTAAAAGAAGCCGCTGAAAAAGCCAAAATAGAATTATCCTCAGCAACACAAACGGAAATTAACTTACCGTTCATTACCGCTGATGCCTCAGGTCCTAAGCATTTAACGCTAAAATTGACCCGAGCAAAACTAGAAGCATTGGTTGCTGATCTTCTTCAACGTACTGTAAAACCATGCGCAGCCGCTCTTAAAGATGCAGGCGTTAGTGCCTCTGAGATTGATGAAGTGGTTCTTGTTGGTGGTATGACACGTATGCCAAAAGTTGTTGAAACCGTAAAAGAATTTTTCGGAAAAGACCCTCATCAAGGTGTTAACCCTGATGAAGTCGTTGCCATGGGCGCTGCTATTCAAGCAGGAGTTCTTCAGGGCGATGTTAAAGACGTTCTTCTTCTTGATGTTACACCATTATCCCTTGGTATTGAAACATTGGGTGGTGCTTTCACAAGACTGATTGATCGCAACACAACAATTCCAACCAAGAAATCACAAACCTTTTCAACCGCAGAAGATAACCAATCAGCGGTAACAATTCGCGTATTCCAAGGGGAACGTGAAATGGCTGCTGATAATAAACTTCTCGGCCAATTTGACCTTGTCGGCATTCCCGCAGCACAGCGCGGCGTTCCACAAATCGAAGTGATTTTTGATATTGATGCTAACGGTATTGTTAATGTTTCAGCTAAAGACAAAGGCACAGGCAAAGAGCAAAATGTCCGTATTCAAGCCTCTGGTGGTTTAAGTGATGATGACATTGAAGCCATGATCAAAGAAGCTGAAGCCAATGCAGAAGATGATAAAAAACGACGTGGAATGGTCGATGCTAAGAATAAGGGAGAATCTCTTGCTCATACCATTGATGGTCAATTAAAAGAGCATGGTGATAAAATTGAAGCGGACGATAAAACTGCGATCGAAGATGCGTTAAAAGATGTCCGTACTGCTCTTGAAACTGAAGATCTTGAAGCCTTAACAGCAGCAACGGGTGTCCTAGAACAAGCAGCGATGAAACTTGGTGAAGTTATTTATAAAGACCAAGAAGCTGGCGGCGGCGATGACGCGGCGGCGGCTGATGCCCATGCTCAAGAAGCCGAGGCAGAAGAAGCTGATGATGATATTGTCGATGCCGACTTCGAAGAAGTTGACGATGACAAAAAATAAACAGAAATAAAATTCTAAAATTATTATTAAATAGCGATTGCGCCACTTTTTCAAATCAAGTGGCGCAATCCTATTAAGAAGAGTTAATTAGGTAAGTAAATGTCGAAACGAGATTACTACGAAATATTAGGTGTTAGTCGAAGCGAAACCAGCGCTTCATTGAAATCTGCTTATCGTGCGCTTGCCATGAAATTTCATCCTGATAAAAATCAGGGTGATGATACTGCAGAAGAAAAATTCAAAGAAATCAGTGAAGCCTATGACATTTTAAAAGATGATCAAAAGCGTGCAGCCTATGATAAATTTGGCCATAGTGCTTTTGAAAATGGTGGTAGTGGTAGCGGTTTTGGCGGATTTCAATCTTCCGGTTTTTCAGACATATTCGAGGATCTATTTGGTATGGCAGGCGGTGCTAGTCGTCGTGATCCCAACGCCGCTCAACGCGGTGCCGACCTTCGATATAATTTATCCATTACCTTAGAAGCCGCCTATACAGGCAAATCAGAAAAAATCACAATACCCACATCAATCCCATGCAATACCTGCAAAGGAAGCGGTGCCAAACACGGCACTAAACCAAGTGCTTGTACATCTTGTAATGGTATCGGGAAAATCAGGAGCCAACAAGGTTTCTTTATGGTTGAAAGAGCCTGCCCTGCCTGTCAAGGCAACGGATTAGTCATTGAAAATCCTTGTGATGATTGTAAGGGAAGTGGCAAAATCAATAAGAATAAAACCTTGGATGTTAAAATCCCCGCCGGCGTCGAAGAAGGAACAAGAATTCGCCTGACTGGAGAAGGTAAAGCCGGCACAAGAAATGGACCAAGTGGCGATTTATATATCTTTATTGACATTGAATACCATCCCATATTTGAACGGGATGGCTCGACTATATATTGCGAAGTCCCCATTCCCATGACCACCGCAACATTGGGGGGTCAAATCGAAGTGCCAACCGTTGGCGGCGGCAAAGCACAGGTTAAAATAACTGCGGGTACATCAACGGGTAAACGCTTCAGTATCCCTGGAAAAGGGATGCCTATTTTAAATAATAATCAATTTGGCGATATGATTATTCAAGCGAATGTCGAAACGCCAGTCAATTTAAATAAAAAGCAGAAACAACTACTACGCGCCTTTGCCGATGAATGCGGCAATGACGTAAGCCCAAATGCAACCGGTTTTTTGGATAAAGTAAAAGAACTTTGGGACGACTTAACATAATCAACAGGCCATAAAAAAAGGAGGCGTTTTTGCCCCCTTATTATAATTTATTCTGATAATTTTCTTATTCAATATAAAAAAATTAGAAATATTTGGATTGTCTATCCATTTTATCCAAAAACTCATTCATAAAATTAACTTCGTCATTATCAACACAGGCCATTAGTTCCCTAATCCATTCACCGTGTTTTTCAACAGCTTGTTCTACAATATCTTTTCCTTTTGCTGTTAATTTAACACTAAAAATGCGGCGATCTGCTGGAAGTGCTTTTTTCTCAATCAGCCCATCAGACTGAAGACGTGCTGACATTCCTGTCATATTAGCATTTGAAACTAATAATTCACGGGAAAGATTGCTCATAGTGATTTCACCGTCAGGAGCATGGTCAATAACGACAAGCGCCTTATATTTAGCTAAAGATAAGGATAATTCCTTCTTCATACGCCGATTTAATTCTTGTGTAAGGCGGCTACTATTATTCACCATTCGGTTCATAAGTCTCGTTTTAC
>CALDNY010000304.1 GCA_937914685.1 uncultured Kordiimonadaceae bacterium | reverse complement strand
CTAAGGGCATCAGTGATTTTTTCTAATGTCCAAAGGCCAGACAGATCGGCAAAGGCTACGCTTAAAGCAATCTGAGCTTTGGCTATTCTTAAAACCTGCATCAGTTCATTGATTGAATAATTTTTTTCAAGTGATGTATTAAGATTTTGGCTAATTTCATCAATTAAGAAATCAGGGCTTTGTTGTAATAATTTTATTGTAAATTCAGGATATTTAAATAAAAGGCTTGTAAGATACGGACTATCGGAAAATATTGCTAAGATGATTTCTTGATAAGGGGATTGATCTAATATTTTTTTAATTTCATGAGGATAAGTTTCATTGTAAAGTGCTAAAAAATCATTTAATTTCTGGTTAGAGAAGTTTTCATCCAAAATCAAAGGGGTATATAGTGCGGTTTTTGATGTATTTGTTGACATCTTAGACATAACAATTGGACCCTAAAATCATATTAATGACATATTCATTCTATAACTAACACTTTTATATGCGCTGGTGAATTAAAGTGTAAATAAAATAATGAGAAATATATAGTGCTCAGATATTTAAGATTTACTATTAAACTATTTTTAGCATTTATGGCTATGCTTGCCATAGCTATGACTTTGTTTTTTTGGCGATTAAGTAATGGGCCTATTGAGCTTGATGGCAATTCTGCGTTTTTAAGAAATATTTTCATTCGCCAAGGCATTAGTGACTATGCCTTTTTTGAAAATAGTGTTCTTACATGGCGTAGCGCTGATAATAACCCAACGGGCAGGGGCAGTTTTGAAGTTAGATTCACTAATATTGAAATTGAAAACCCCAAAACATCATTACAATTAATTATTCCAAAAGCAGGAATGCAATTCAGCAGTACAGCTTTGTTGCGCGGTGTTATTGCGCCGACTTATGTAGAGTTTAGCGGATTGGAGCTTCACTTAGTGGTGCCAAAAGAAGTATGGGCCAATAAAAATACTACTCAGGAAGCCTTTGTCGCCGCAATTAAAGCCTATTTGGATAGATTTAATAACTCGCAAAATTTAGTCCCCCGTCTTGCAAAGCAAATATTAACAAGACCAAGCCCAAGACAATCAACCGGTTATTTGCAGCAATTATTACTGGCCAATACCCATATTAAAGTAACAGATGAAATATCCAATGAAGTATGGAATATTCCCGATGCGCTTTTAGACATAAAACGCGTAGATGAAGGACTTAGCCTTTTACTTGAAGGAGAAATTGATATTGAAGATAAGGAAGATATTCCCCTTCATTTGTCAGTTCAGTATAATATAGAGGCAGAGAAGGCGAATACTCAGATCCGCTTTTCAAATTTTATTCCAACCGATGTGGCTGGAAAAGTTGAAGGCCTTTTAGGCCTATCAACGTTGAATGTCCCCATTAGCGGGATTATTGATTTTTATATTGATAAAGAATTATTGATTCCGACGTTTGATTTTGAATTTGATATCAGTCAGGGAATGATTAACCCTGCCGCACTCTATAATGATCCTGTAAAAATTGATGAATTAGGGGTCACGGGTCAATATATTGGTGCGCAGGACAGTTTATATATTGAAGATTTCCATCTTATTTTTGATGGCGCTGAATTAAATGTCGAAGGCATCATTAATGATGTGCAACATAATCCTGAGATCCTGATGAGCGCTAGCCTTCTTAATATGCCGCTGATTAATCTCAAAACTTATTGGCCGCCCCAATTATTAGTGGGTGCGCGCATTTGGATTGATAAAAATATTACAGGGGGCATGATCACAGACGGGAAATTTGAAGTGGCTATTCGGCCCGATATGTGGGCGTTACCAAGGCTTCCTGATCAAAGTTTTAAGTTTGATTTTAATATTGAGGATGCGAGTTCTCATTTCTTAAAACCAATGCCGCAATTAACACAAGTAAGTGCAACAGCGCGCTTAATGTTAAATCATTTAATCCTCAATATTAAGCATGGACTAGTAAAGAATGTAGAAGTGAAAGATGTTGTTTTACATTTTAATGACATTTCACATAAAGGGGATGCCATAGCCCATTTTGAAATTCCTATCGTTGGCAAAGTAGAAGAAATTCTCAATATTATTGATTATAAACCGCTTGGCTATCCTAGTCTTTACGGCATAAAAGAAAATAGTATATTAGGCAAGGCTGAGGCTCATCTGACGCTCGACTTCCCGTTGATTAGGAATCTAAAATTAAGCAAAGTAGGCTTTAAAGTAGAGGCTGATGTTGAAGAGCTTAATATTGCCAAATTATCAGATAGTTTTAGCCTTTCAGATGGTACCATGAATATTACAGTCGAGAGAAAGGGTATAACTGCCAATGGAGATGTTCTTATTAATGGTGTGGCTTTAAATGCAGAATGGGTTGAGGATTTTACTAAAGAAAGCATATATCCAACCACATATATCATTGATGGAACGCTGGAAAATAAGGATTGGGAAAAATTACACCTTCCCTTTGAACCTTATGTTATGGGGTCAGCTAAGGTGAATTTGGTTCTAAAAGGCAAAGGCTCATCACTTGAAGTCGGTAATGGCAACTTTGATCTTGTAGAGACTGAAATTCAATTTGATCCGTTAAGTTGGAAAAAAGACATTGGCGAGGAAGGAGGGGCGATATTTAATCTGCAATTTGTTCCTGATGGCCTTGTAAATGTTAATGATATTATCTTTGTTTCTGATAAACTGAACTCACATCAACAACTTAGCTTTGATGATCAGAGAGTGACACGGCTTTATGTTAAAGATTTAAAAATGTCAGGTATGGATTTTTCTGCGCTTTTTGACTGGGATAAAGATAAATCACTTTATCAGGTCTCTATGAGCGGTGATAAGTTTAATGCTGTTCCGCTTATGGATATTGTTTTGGCCACTGATGATGGGTCAACGCAAATTGATTTGCCTGATTATAATTTTACAGGCGTTGTTAAGAATATGGCCATGTATAATGATATTAATATGACCGATGCCTCGATTGCGGCGGGCTATAGTAATAATGAAATTGTTGATTTTGATTATCTAGGAAATTGGGGGCTTGATAAAAATCTATCTATTATTATTGCTAACAGCAAAAGCGGTGAAAATGCTGATATAAATCAACAAAAACTGACCTTAACAACTAATGATGCAGGGGTCGGGTTGCGTAGCTTAGATTTTTTCAATGGCGGTAATCAAGGAGAGCTTGTGATCAGCGCTGACATGACCAGACAAGAACAGGGCTTGTTATTTGCAGGAACGATAAAAGCCAGCAAATTTAGGGTTGGCAATTCAGCTTTATTCAGTGAGTTATTAAAAGAAAAAGAATTTGCCAAAGCCCAAGAAGAATTAAAAGTGAACGGCCTTTCATTTGATAGCTTTGATGGTGAATTTGAGCAATATAATGGTGTTATGACATTAAAATCTGGCAGTGCAATAGGGCCAACTCTTGGTGTTACAGTTGATGGGTTTATTGATCAAAAATTTGATGAAGTGGCGCTCAACGGAACAATTATTCCCGCATATGGTATCAATTCCTTTTTCAGTAATATTCCGCTTATTGGCACAATATTAGCAGGGGCTAAAGGAGAAGGTGTCTTTTCGGCTACTTATGAAATGACAGGATCTATTGATGATCCAAAAGTCAGTATTAATCCCCTGATGGTACTGGCACCTGGGATTTTTAGAAAAATATTTGGCGCCCTTGGTCGCACTAATAAAAAAAGTGCGAGAGAAGAGGCCGAGGAGGCGGTAGAGGCTGTCAAAGACCTCCCTTGAGTAATATCTCTATGGGTAAAAACAGGTAAAAATTAAACAGGCATAATCAATATGTGGCGTTTTTTACCAGCCGATAACTTAAGATTTCCTTCACTGTTAATATCTTTTAGTGAAACTTTCATTTCATCATCGTCAATTTTTTGATCATTTAATTTTGCCCCGCCTTGCTTAATGAGACGGCGTACTTCACCTTTTGACTTTCCAAGCCCCGCAACAACAAAAAGATCAGCGACCATAACACCTTGTTCTAGCTCTTTTTTACTAAAATCCTTGGTCGGTAGGTCGGCGCCTAGTGAACGATCTTCAAAAGCTTTTCTTGCGGTTTCTTCGGCTTTTTGTGCGGCCTCTACGCCGTGGCAAAAGCGGGTGACTTCATTTGCTAATATTTTCTTGGCTTGATTAATGTCTGAGCCTTCTAGGTTTTCTAATTTTTCAATTTCATCGATGGGAATTTCAGTGAAAAGGCGCAAGAAACGACCGACATCGCCGTCAGCACTATTACGCCAGAATTGCCAAAATTCATAAGCACTAAGCATTTGATCATTAAGCCAAATCGCCCCCGTTGCTGATTTTCCCATTTTCGCACCACTGGCTAAAGTAATCAGCGGTGTGGTTAAACCAAACACTTCTTTACGGTCAAGACGCCGGGTAAGCTCCACTCCATTGATAATATTCCCCCATTGGTCTGAGCCTCCCATTTGCATGGCGCAGTCATGAAGGCGGCTTAATTCCAAGAAATCATAGGCTTGTAAAATCATATAGTTAAATTCAAGGAATGTCATAGGGTTTTCGCGTTCAAGACGTAGCTTAACGCTATCAAAAGTCATCATACGATTAATGGTAAAATGGGGGCCTATGTCCCTTAGAAAATCAATATATTTAAGTTTATCGAGCCAGTCTGCATTATTGACCATGATTGCATCATTTTTGCCGTCGCCAAAATTTAAATATTTTTCAAAAACGCTTTTGATGCCGATCATATTTTGATCAATCATTTCAGCACTAAGCATTTTCCGACTTTCGTCTTTGCCGCTAGGGTCACCAATTTTTGTGGTTCCGCCGCCCATAAGAACAATTGGTTTATGACCGGATTTTTGCAAATGACGTAACATCATTATTTGTACTAATGATCCCACATGTAAACTTGAGGCGGTACAATCAAAACCGATATAGGCGGGAAGGATTGTAGAAACAAGTTTTTTATCCAATGCTTCAATGTCGGTACATTGATGAATGAAGCCTCGTTCAATCATAATTTTAAGAAATTCTGATTTTGCTGTGTAATTAATTGAATTATCGGTCATAATATTGTCATCTGCTGTAATATAGTTTTAAGTATTGTGTTGTCATGTAGCATAAGTTTAGCAATGTTTGAAATGGAAAATAGGAGGAATGTTGATTGTCACAAAAAAACAACCCAAAAATTATCGCTTTAGGCTTGATGAGTGGCACATCTTTGGACGGAATTGATGTGGCTTTTATCAAATCAGACGGCACAAGTGTTGAACGCCTTTATCAGCCGTTTCATTTAGCCTATAGCCCTCAGGAAAAACAGCAGTTAACCAAAGGATTAGAGCAGGCTAAAAAAGAAATGAAGCCAACTCATAATAATGATTTTATCAATCAATTAGAGGAGTTAGTGACTGTTCTTCATGTTAAAGCTGTGCGCAGTGCATTAGAAATAAATGCGCTTCAAACTCATGATATTGATATCATTGGTTTTCATGGTCAAACATTACTTCATAAGCCTGATCAAGGTTGGTCATGGCAAATAGGATCGGGTAAAAATTTAAGTAATCAGCTTAATATGTCGGTGGTTAATGATTTTAGACGTTATGATGTGGAGCATGGCGGTCAAGGAGCGCCGTTGGTGCCGATCTATCATCAGGCATTATTGAAAAATCTATCATGCGATTACCCTGTTGCCTTTGTTAATATTGGCGGAGTTGCTAATATGACCTGGATCGGTGGCCAATTTAATGATGATATTTTGGCTTTTGATACGGGGCCCGGGAATGCGCTAATTGATGATTGGGTCAGATCAAAAAGTGATTTAATTTATGATAAAGACGGTATTTTTTCAGCCAAAGGAAAAGTCGATCAAACTCTTTTAAAACAGTGGCTTGACCAAGATTATTTTTCAATGCTCCCGCCAAAATCATTGGACCGCGATCAGTTTGATGTTTCTGATATAAAATCGCTTAATATAGAGGATGGTGCGGCCACATTATGTGCCTTTAGCGCCCACACCATTAAAAAAGCGCAAAATTTATGCCCAAAATTGCCCAAGACGGTGTTTATTTGCGGCGGTGGTGTCCATAATCCGACAATTATGAATTTATTGCAGAGCGAACTCTCAGGCGAAGTTGCCTCCGTCAATGATTTAGGATTGAATGGCGATTTTATAGAAGCAGAAGCCTTCGCCTATTTGGCGATCAGGAGCTTATATGATTTGCCCATAACTTTTCCTGGAACCACAGCTATAAGCAAGCCATCGTCCGGTGGTGTTTTCAATAGTCCTGATTAATAGCCTAAGCGTTTAGTAAGGTATTTATCAATGGATTGGACAAGCGGTTGATGATGATCTTCATAAAAATGGCTCGCTCCTTCGATTTTGTCATAATCAATGGTGATGCCTCTTTGTGCTTGTAATTTATTGACGAGCTTTTGGACGGAATCTTCTGTGACGACCGTATCTTGTGTGCCTTGGGTAACCAATCCTGAGGATGGGCAAGGGGCGAGAAAGGAAAAGTCATAAAGATTAGCGGGCGGTGAAACCGATAAAAAGCCGTTAATTTCAGGACGACGCATAAGTAACTGCATTCCAATCCATGCGCCAAATGAAAACCCAGCGACCCAGCAATCAGGGCTATCACGGTTGATGGTATGGAGCCAGTCTAACGCTGATGCGGCGTCGCTTAATTCGCCAATACCATTGTCAAATACCCCTTCGCTACGTCCAACACTGCGAAAATTAAAGCGCAACACGGAAAATCCTCTACGGACAAAGGAGTGATATAGATAGTAACAGATTTTACTATTCATATTACCGTTAAATTGTGGGTCCGCGTGTAGAACAAGGGCAATAGGGGCGTTTTCATTCGCACTGGGATGGTAGCGACCTTCGAGGCGGCCTTCTGGGCCATTGATAATGACTTCTGGCATATTAACTTTAACCTTAAAATTTATAAATAATTGTTGCCGTTTTGATTTTTATATTCAACTGATTGCATCGTCAGCATAATTAAAATATTGTGACAATATACATAGAATAGAAATACCTTATTGATGATTCCGTCTTCTTATAGCATAAAACCAAGGTGTAAATTCAACTGTGAAATTTAAAACGGCTAAAATAATTGTATGATGAGCGTATATTTTTAATTTTAAGGAACGTGTTTGACCAAAGATTTGATTTATCTGGACTATAATGCAACGGCCCCAATCCGCCCACAAGTCATAGCCACTATAGTGGATGTGATGACCGAGGGAGGGAACCCGTCTTCGGTTCATGGCATCGGGCGCCTTGCTAAAGCTCGAATGGAAGAGGCGCGTTCGATCATTGCAAAAACATTAAATTGCCGCCCTCAAATGGTTATTTTTACCTCTGGCGGCACAGAAGCCAATAATATGGCACTATTATCTGACCTGAGATCGCGGCTTATCATCAGCAATGTAGCCCATGATTCTGTACGCAGTGTCGCCGAGCGTTTCGAAGGCTCGGTCGATGTCCTTAAGGTTAATCAAGATGGTGTTGTTGATTTAGAGGCCTTAGAAAAAATGCTGGATAGTGGCGCCGAGGATACGATCATTTCCATCTTATATGCCAATAATGAGACGGGCGTTATACAAGATGTTAAGAAAATCGCTGAAATTGCTCATAATGCGGGGGCGTTGTTACATATTGATGCCATTCAGGCAACGGCGAAAATTGACATAGATTTTATGGATATTGGCTGTGATATGATGAGTATTTCTTCTCATAAAATCGGCGGGCCGCAGGGAGTGGGAGCGTTGCTCGTTTTTGAAAAACTGCCTGTATCTTCTTTTATTTTAGGAGGTGGTCAGGAAGCTGGTCGGCGCGGTGGTACGGAAAATATCGCGGGAATAGCCGGCTTTGGTCATGCAATCTCTATGATTCCAAGCTCGCTTGAAAAAATGCAAGAATTAGAATTATGGCGTGATCAAATTGAACAAAAATTAGCCGATCATGCGCCGGATGTTTTATTTTTAGGAAAAAATGTAAAACGTCTTCCTAATGTGTCGATGATTTATATGGCCGATGTGATGAGCGAAACTCAAGTGATGAATTTTGATCTTGATAAAATATGCGTCAGTGCAGGATCCGCTTGTTCATCAGGAAAAGTTAAATTATCTCATGTCGTTGATGCCATGTTTGACGATGAAAAAATTGCACGTTCGACAGTGCGAATGAGCCTTGGTTGGGCCAGTGTCCATTCAGACGCTGATGCCTTTGTTAAAAGCTGGATCAAACAGTATGACAGAAAGCATAAATCCTGATGCCATCATTACCAATATATTTTGATTACCAAGCAACAACACCCATTGATAAGCGCGTGTTGGAGGCGATGATGCCTTATTTAACGACCCATTTTGGTAATCCTCATTCCGTAGAGCATGCTTTTGGTTGGCAGGCGGGTGCGGCCATTGAGGTTGCCAGAAAACAAATAGCGCAGCTGATTGGTGCTGACACGTCTGAGATTATTTTTACCTCTGGCGCTACAGAAAGTAATAATCTTGCTCTTAAAGGAATGGCATATGCAGCTTATCCGCAAAAAAATCATATTATCACTGTCGTAAGCGAGCATGAATGCGTCCTAGCGTGCGCACGTTCATTGGAAGATGCGGGTTTTAAAGTTACCTATTTAAGCGTTGATCATGATGGCCTTATTGATCTTGAGGCCTTGGAAAATGCCATCCATGACAAAACCTCATTGGTTTCGGTGATGGCTGTTAATAATGAAATTGGCGTCATCCAGAATTTAGAAAAAATTGGCGAAATATGCCGTAAGAAGCAAGTGACATTTCATACGGACGCCGCCCAAGCGGTCGGTAAAATCGCTCTCGATGTCAGTGCATTCAATATTGATGCTTTAAGCATTTCTAGCCATAAAATTTATGGACCAAAGGGAATTGGCGCGCTTTATCTCAAAAAAGATACTCCGATCATTGCACTATTTGATGGCGGTGGTCAGGAAAATGGTCTTCGTTCTGGCACCCTGTCACCAGCATTGTGTGTAGGAATGGGCACGGCCTGTGCTGTCGCCCAAAAGGACAGGCTTCAGGATAATATCCATATCGATAAACTCTCTCAATATTTATTGAATGAAATAATTTCAAAACTTGGCTGTGCCCACTTAAATGGCAGCTTAGATCACCGCTTTTTAGGAAATTTGAATTTTACTTTTAAAGGGATCAAAAGTGACCTTCTTGTTGCAAACCTAAAGGATGTGGCTCTATCAACAGGTGCGGCCTGTTCATCGGCATCGGCAAAATCATCATATGTCTTGTCGGCATTAGGGTTGACTAAGCAAGAGATTGCTTCGTCATTACGCATTGGCATTGGCCGTATGACTACGCAAGAGGAAGTGACGTTTGGCGCTGATTATATTATAAAAACTGTGAAGAATTTAACTTAATCATTTAAAAAAAAGTCTAATAAAAGTTCGGTAAATTCTTTAGGTTTTTGCGCGTGTAACCAATGACCGCCCTCTGCGATAGTTTCTATTTTGGCGTTGGGGAACATTTCAAGCGTTTCGGGCACATATTGATCATGGATATAATCTGATAATTCACCGCGAATAAATAATGTTGGCCCATCATAAGATATGCCTTTTGGCTCATCAGCGATATGTTGATAATTATCATATAGGGCAGGGATATTAATCCGCCATTTAAAACCACCATCATCAAGGCGTACCAAATTAGTGAGTAAAAACATGCGAATACCGGGATCGTCCACATAATCTTTTAATATTTGTTCAGCATTAGACCGTGATGTTAGCTCATCTAGATTTATCGCTCTTAATCCTTCGAATATTGTTTGATGATGATGGGGGTATTTTACCGGGGCAATATCACTGATCAACAGTTTATCAATACGTGTCGGGTAGCTTAAGGCAATTTGCATGGCTGTTTTGCCGCCCATGGAATGACCAACTATATTTGCTTTTCTAATATTTTGATTATCCATAAACTCAATAACATCTGCCGCCATTAACGGATATGACATTTGATCTGAGTGAGGAGAATTGCCATGATTGCGTAAATCTAGGTAATAAACATTGAAATGCGACGCATATAGTTTTGCAAGTCCGCGAAAATTACTGGCCGAACCAAAAAGACCATGAAGTATAATCAAGTCTTTTTTGTTGTTATCATCGCCGAATTTATCAAAATTTAATTTCATAATATAGTTTTGGTATAGCT
>CALDNY010000303.1 GCA_937914685.1 uncultured Kordiimonadaceae bacterium | reverse complement strand
ATGTTGCTTTATCAGGGCTATTTTCACCTGTTACCACAATTCCAATTTCATTTTCATTTGAAACAAATAAACTACAGTCAAATTCCTGCCAATGACCACCGCAACCCACGTAAGATACCCGCCAGTTTAAAGCATTATTACGTGGCCGAAAAGCGGTCCAATTTGTAAAATCATTGGCGGGGCGACTATATGGATAATCTGTTTCTTGGGCTTTTGCCCCCTCTATAAAAGCACGAACTGATTTTTCAAGATTAAAATAATAAGAAGATATGTCATTATTATTGGCCGTTGCTTGCACGGCGGGAAAACTCTCTTTTGCGCTAGAAGAAATGATCATTTGATTTGACATAAAGGTTACTGCGGTTCTTTTTTCAGCCACTTTAATAATAGAATCTTCAAAATTTTGCCACAGATCTTGGCCTACCCTTGATAAATAATTAGCCTTAACCTGATCATAAAGACCTTCAATCAAAGTCCAATCTTCAGCCTTTAAATCACTGAGTATTAAACCAAGCGGTATTTTCTTATTCTTTACATCAGCCAAATCAAAAAGATGAATTTGTCGCGCCAGAAAAAGCTGATTAATCATATTATCATTGGCTTGTTGACGCGCAATTTTCAATAATCCCAACACATCTGGTGAAACACAAGAAACCTTTCTCGCATAAAGTCTTGCCTCTCTTTTATAGGCTTCAACCTTGCTTAATTTTCCTAAAAAGTTAGCATCATCAAATATAATCTGGCTATTAAGAACCACCGCTTCGAGACGGTTAAGCATAGGGCAATGCTGGTTTAGCTCCTCGATAATAACCATGGCTTGATATTTTTGAAATAAAACTTCTTGTGTATCATCTTGGGCGTTAGCCGAGAATATTAACAAGCCCCATACTAATGATGAAAAGAATGAAATAGCAATTTTCATAGTTTAAAATTCCTAAATTTTATTCTTTTCTAGAGATTGAACTCAACGCTTCATCACATAAAAATAAGTCGGTAAGTAAAGCGCGTAAATGAATAGATGCATTTAAATTATCAATCACTTGTGATCCTATAGAGGGTAACGCTAGAACCATTTTCACAGCTAAATTTGCATTATTGGCATCATTTCTAAGGACTTGGATAAAATTAAGGTACAAATCCGCTTCAGAGCTGATTTTTTGGTTTATTTCATTTTCAAAATCATCAGCGATATTCTCTAACCCTTCACTCATATCCTTTAAAAAAACACGAATAGACGGGCCGTCGCCACCGCCAGTATGTTCAAAAGTACGTCCTTGAGCGCTGTATGCCAACATAAATTCATATCCTGCTTCAATGGCATTAATAGATGTGCGTAATTTCTCTTGGTTTTCAGCGTTCATTATTGATTTTCCTTGTTATTATTTTTTGTTATTTGCCACTTTGTCTGATCATAATTTTCGTTATATTCTTGGCGTGTAATCCATCCTTTTATCATCGAGCGAAAATAAAGTCTTTTTTCTGGGCGTAGAGAAAAATAAATGTGCAACATAATGAGGATTACAAAGAATAAAGTAGCCAGCCCATGAAGCACATAAATAATCCCCCAAGTATCGGCCTGATAAATAAATGGATTACGCTCAAAAAACGGCGTTTCTATCTTTTGCATCATAAGCCAGCCCGTTGCCAGCGATATTAAACTAAAAAATGTGACGCCATGATGCATTAATTTTTGCTCTAATGAATATTTGCCGCCTTTAACCGGGTTCGACGATAGAAAATCGCGCACATCTTGAATTGATATCCACATGGATTTTATCTTCTTGGGACTAAGGGATCTGACTAAATGTAAAATCATAACAACGCTTACAGTAAATCCTGCAATCCAATGAGGCTTAATCCATTCAAATTTTACCCCCATTATAGGAAGTATCCCCGTTGCGAGTAATATCAAAATCAATATAGCCATTAACCAATGGCCTAACCGACTTAAAATTGTGTGGCGAATGATATGTTCTTCTTTTTTATTCATTGGTTATTTTACTACTTTTAAAAAAGCACCTTTTTTATAAATTCTCTATATTTTACATCTAGACTAAACCTATATCTACTTCTATAGTTACCTTATCTCTTAATGGGAGGTAAAAAATATCTCAAGAAAAAACAATAAAATAAAACAAGAGATATAAAAACATATTAGTTTGAATTTAATCACAAAAATCCAGTAGTGGTGTTTTTTTATGTCTTTTGAATATGTTATGATATAATGTACAAAAAACCAAATTAAAAATCTAAGTGAAACCCTAAGTTAAAATTTAAGTTAAAATCTAAGTGGAGGAGCACAATTTTATGCAGAAAAAATTTAATTCAGATCGCTACAATCCTCTGAACACAGTAAGGGACGCTTTATCAAGGCGGACTTTCATTAAAGGTGTGATTGCGTGTGGTACAGTTGCTGGAACAGCGGGTCTTATGACCGGATGTTCTGAGAACGGATCAACACCTGCCACTGGTTCAGTCGAACGATTAGTGTCAATTAACGTTAACGGCAGCATTAGACGCGTAGATGTTCTTCCCAATGAAACTCTTGCTCAGACACTTCGCAATAAATTAGGTCTTACTGGAACAAAAATTGGTTGCGACCGTGGGGCATGTGGCGCATGCACCGTCATGATAAATGGCGTTACCCATAATAGCTGTTCTGTATTGACCCATTCAGTGCGTGATGCAGCCATAACAACAGTAGAAGGGGTTGGCGGACCTAACGGTGAACTTCACCCAGTCCAACAAGCCATGATCGAAGAGCTAGCACCACAGTGCGGTTACTGTACACCGGGCCAAGTCGTCTCGGCGGTTGCTTTACTTCAAAGAAACCCAAAACCAACTCGTGATGAAGTGCGCCAAGGATTATCAGGTAATTTATGTCGTTGCGGCGCTTATAACAATTATATTAATGCGGTCGTACTCGCAGCGGGGAGATCATAAAAATGGCTTATAAACTTATTGGTAAAGACTTTACGCCGCCAGACGTGCGTGCAAAAGTAACCGGCACAGGTAAATATACAGAAGACTTTCGTGTTGAAGGTATGGTTTACTGTAAAATGCTAAACTGCCCCATGCCAAGTGCCAATGTTTCAAACATTGACGCATCAGAAGCTCTGGCTATGAAAGGCGTTCTCGGCATTTTAACGGCCGATGATGTGCCGCCAGATCCCGCGCCGGGCTTTCCTATTCTTTCAAATGAACCTCGACAGCTCGGTCAACCCATTCTTGCGATTGCCGCAGAAACAGAAGCGATCGCGGCTGAAGCCCTTGAAAAAATTAAATTAACATATGAAGCTCAACCCTTCACCCTTGATCCTCTGCAAAGTTTATATCCCGGTGGACCAAACGCACTTGACGGCGGCAATGTTTCTGGTGGACGTTCTGTTCCCTTGCAAACCCTCAAATGGACCGCCCGTGATTTTGCCGAAGCGGGTGATGATAAATTACCCATGGGTAAAGCCTCTGTTGAGTGGTCGGTTGGTGATGTTGAAAAAGCATTTGCAGAAGCCGCGTATATTGTTGACGACCCCTTCGTTGTGGCAAGTTCAACCCACGGCGCGTTAGAGCCAAGAAGCACATTATCTTATTGGGAAAATGGCAAATGTTTCGTTTACGGCTCTTCACAAAGTCAATCTTGGATGATGCCTGGTCTTGCTAAAATGATGGGCGTTTCCCTTGATAATATTGTCTATATTGCTGAATTTTGTGGTGGTGGCTTTGGTGCTAAAGCGAGCCCTTACCCAACCATGGCAATTCCAGCCTATATGTCTAAAAAAATCAATCGGCCTTGTATGCTTCGCATTACTCGCGCCGAAGAATATCATATTGGTGGTACCCGCCCCGGTTTTCAAGGTCAATTAAAAGTCGGCTTTGATAAACGCGGCAAAGTAACCGCTATTGATGCTTTCATTGTTCAGTCAGGTGGTCCAAACAATGGCTCAGGTGATTATTCAGCTGCTGCGGGGGCGCTTGCCCTTATTTACACCCCTACTAATATGCGTTTTCGTGGTGTTCCGGTGCTTACCAATAAACCATACCATGTTTCTCAACGTGGTCCGGGTCAGAACCAAATCGCCTGTATTATAGAACCTATGCTCGATAAGGCGGCCAAAGCACTTAATGTTGACCGCATTATGATCCGCGAGATTAATGCTCCTGATCATGATGTTGTTTACGGTGATCATGCTAGCACAGTGACAAGTGCTTACATGCGTGAAGCGATTAAAATCGGCGCTGAGAAATTTAACTGGGAAGCCAAGAAAAAACTCAGTGGTACCCGTAAAGGCTCTAAAGTCATTGGTGTTGGTATTGGTACGGCCTATCATTCAGCCGGCTCAAACGGTTTTGACGGCTTGGTTACAATTCGCCCTGATGGCAAACTTTATATCCATTCAGGTGTTGGTAACCTTGGAACTTATTCCTATGCCTCAGCCTCACGTGTTGCGGCTGAAGTTTTAGGATGTTCGTGGGAAAATACCATCATCGAACATGGTGATAGTCGGCGCAACCTTCCTTGGGTGCTTGCTCAATTCGGGAGTAACACTTCATTTACAACAACAAGAACAAATTATGTTGCCGCAGTGGATGCTAAAAGAAAACTGCAAGAAATTGCCGCCACAGATTTGGGCGGTAACGCCGAAGATTACGATGTTGCCAATGAAACAGTGTTCCTAAAATCTGATCCCTCAAAACTGATGACATTTGCCCAAGCGGCAAGCCGTGCCATCGAACTAGGTGGATCTTACGACGGTCATGAATATCCAGATGAACTTAATGATGTAACGAAAGTTGCCATGAAGGGCGTTGTTGGTGTTGGTCTTGTCGGCGTTGCAAAAGATAAGCTTGAGAAAAAAGGCGGCGTTCCCGCCATTGCAACCGGCTATGTGATGATCGAACTTGATATAGAAACAGGAAAATACGAAATCCTTGAATATAAATCTACAGTAGATTGCGGTACGGTGCTTCATCCTAAAAGTTTGGAGCAACAAATCCGCGGTGGTGCTGTGATGGGATTTGGTATGGCCTCCACTGACCGGATGATTTACGATCCGCAAAATGGTCTTTGTGCAACGGTTGGCATGTCGCAAACCAAACCACAAACGATTCTCGATATCCCTAGTAATATGGAAGTTGGGGCGGTTGATAAGCCTGATCCGCAAAATCCAGTTGGTGCAAAGGGAATTGGCGAACCTGTTATGGGTTGTGCAGCGGCGGCGGTACTTTGTGCCATTGCTGATGCTACAGGAACTTATTTCAACCGTACCCCAGTTGATCCGGATATGATTATCAATGCGATGGCTGGAAGGCCACAATCATATAAACCTTTACAAGTAAATAATTGATAGGAGGGCAAGAATATGACTAAAGATATGATGCCAAGCTTTAATCTGTTTCAACCCGCTGATATTGAAAGTGCAATCGGTCTTCTTACCGATGCCGGAGATAAAGGTTGGGCCATAGCAGGCGGTCAAGATAGTCTTGATTGGTTTAAAGATAGAATTAAAAGACCTGAAACAGTTGTGGATTTAAGTGGCATAACCGCCCTTAAAGGAATCCGTGAAACTGCGGACGGAGTTGAAATAGGCGCACTAACAACGCTTACGGAAGTTGAAAATAATCCGATCATTAAAGAAAAATATGGTTTGCTTTCAATGGCCGCAGCTCGGGTCGCAAGCCCACAAATCAGAAACAAAGGAACCCTTGGCGGCAATGTTAGCCAAGACGCCCGTTGTTGGTATTACCGTAGTGGTCTTGATTGTTACCGCGCCGGTGGCAATACCTGTTATGCCGATACACCAGAAGGCATGAATAGAGAGCATTGCATATTTGGTGCTTCACGCTGTGTTGCGGTATCGCCTTCCGATACGGCGATGGCATTGTCTTCATTAGATGCCCAAATGGTTATTCAAAATGCAGCGGGTGAAACTGTTGTTGCGGCTGAAGATTTCTTCATCGGCCCCGCAATCGATATTACCAATATGAATATTTTAAAACCAGGTGATATCCTTACGGCTATTCGTATTCCTGCAAAATGGGCGGGTGCTAAATTCTATTTTGAAAAAGTAGCCGACCGCAACACTTGGGATTTTGCTCTTGTCAATATTGCCTCTGCCATTATTGAAAAAGACGGCATCATCGAAGATATCCGTATTTCGTGTGGCGCAGTGGAATGTGTTCCAAAGCGCCTTCATGTGGTAGAAGATATCGTTCGAGGCAGTGTTGCCAATGAAGAAACAGCAACCTTAGCCGCCAGTGCCGCTTCTCGCGGTGCGGCACCCTTGAACTATAACCATTTTAAAATTCCACTGATGGAAAATCTTGTTAAAAGGGCGATTAGAGGATAATGCAAATTCTGCGTTATAGTAAAGATATGTACGGCCAAGAAGTGTTGGAGGGAATTTCATGGGATCTTCTACCACTTTTCTTTGGAATAGCGCTCGTCGCCATTCTAGGCCACCTCACATACCGCTTTATTACGGATGCGAAACAAAAAAAATAACTTATTAGTTTAGGTAAAAACATTAAAGCTCTCCAATTTATTGGGGGGCTTTTTTTTGATTTTTTTATTTGACCTCATGCGCAGGCGCCTCCGGCTTAGGCTTACCGCGAGGGCCATGCCTGATAGTGGGGCGGCCCTAGCTCAGCTTTCACATATGTGAAACCTTCGAAAGGTAATTACTTCAAGATGCGCTCTATACTTAATTCCACAACATCACCTTTAAACTCTGATTGCAATATTTAGTGGGCTTGGTTAACATCGGCTCATGATACCATATGGAAAACAAGATATTAACTCGGACGACATTGATGCGGTTATTGATGTGCTTAAGTCTGACTTTATAACCCAGGGGCCGATGGTGCCGGCTTTTGAGGATGCCGTTAAGACCCATACGGGGGTTAAATATGCCCTTGCCGCCAATAGCGCCACCTCTGCTTTGCATATTGCTTGTCTTGCTCTTGGTGTCGGCCAAGGGGATATTGTTTGGACATCGCCTATTTCATTTGTCGCCTCGGCCAATTGCGCGCTCTATTGTGGAGCCGATGTAGATTTCGTCGATATTGATGAAAAAACATATAATATGTGTCCAATAAAACTCGAAGAAAAACTACTCAGCGCCCAAAAAGCAGGAAAATTACCGAAAGTCGTCATTCCCGTCCACCTGAGTGGCCAGTCTTGTGATATGGAAAAAATTGCTCTTTTGGCAAAAACATATGGCTTTACAATCATTGAGGACGCCTCCCACGCCATCGGCGGCAAATATAAGAAACAAGCCATTGGAAATTGCCGTTATTCGCAGATTACAATCTTTAGCTTCCATCCAGTAAAAATCATCACCACCGCCGAAGGGGGCATGGCGCTGACCAATGATGCTGCTTTAGCTGAAAAAATGGATCTTTTACGCAGTCACGGGATCACGCGGGACCCTCGTCTGATCAATGAAGCTTCCCACGGTTCGTGGTATTATCAGCAAATTGAGCTCGGCTTTAATTACCGCATGACCGATATTCAAGCGGCTTTGGGTTTAAGCCAAATCAAAAGGCTCGATCAATTTGTCGAAAAACGCCAACAATTAGCACAAAGATATGATGAAATTTTAACCACACTTCCCGTCATCACCCCCTATCAAACCCACGATAGTTCTTCGGCGAGGCACCTGTATATTATTAAAATTGATAATCAAAAATGCTCGAATTCTCACCGTCAAATATTTGAAAAAATGCGCGACTTAGAGATTGGTGTAAACCTTCATTATATCCCCATTCACATGCAACCCTACTACCAAAAGCTCGGCCATAAAAAAGGCGATTTTCCAATTGCCGAAGATTATTATGCCCACGCCATCAGCATTCCCCTTTATACTCAATTAAGCCATCATCAACAAGACCAAGTCATTGCTGCTTTAAAACAAGCAATAAATTAAAAAAATCCTATACAAAGGCCAAATTTTAAGGCACGTTATTTCCTTATAAGTTTCAACAAAGGGGAAAAAAATGCTCTTACAAAAAATTCTTAAAGCACCAGTTGCACTGATTGTGACCTTATTGATTTCGCAAATCATTAATATTGCACCAACCACCGCCAAAGACACCATTAATCCGGCACTCTATGAAAGTAAAGAATGGCGTCTTATTGGTCCTTACCGTGGCGGGCGAGCCTTAACAGCAACAGGCGTTAAGGGCGATCCTCTAAGTTATTATATGGGCGCAGCAGGCGGCGGTGTCTGGAAAACGACAAATGGCGGCACCACTTGGGAAAATAAATCTGATAAAGATTTCAATGTGGGGACCATCGGCGCTGTTGCCGTATCCCTCTCTGATCCCAATGTTATTTATGTAGGAACTGGCGAAGCGCCTATTCGCGGCGTTACCACAAGTCACGGTGACGGTGTTTATAAATCCACGGACGGCGGTGATAATTGGACCCATATAGGACTTGAAAAAGCCGGTCAAATTTCAAAAGTTAGAATTCATCCAACCAACCCTGATATCGCTTATGTTGCCGTTCAAGGCAATATATGGGGCCCCACAGAAGAGCGCGGCATTTACCGCACCACTGACGGCGGCAAAACATGGGATCATGTCTTAAAAGTAGGCGATCGCACAGGCGGCGGCGACCTTGCCATGGATCCAACCAACCCACGCATATTATATGCAGCCATGTGGCAACATGGACGTTCTCCTTGGTATATCACTTCTGGTGGCACTAAAGGTGGCATTTTCAAAACCACTGACGGCGGTGATACATGGGAAAAACTTGAAGGCGGTCTTCCGATTAATATTGGGAAAATTGGCGTTGATGTATCCGCGAGCAATCCAAAACGCATTTATGCTGTGGTAGAAGGTGATATGTATACGGACGAAGGCGGTATTTACCGTAGTGAAGATAGCGGTAAAACATGGAAAAATATAAACAGCAACCGCCTAACATATACCCGGGCTTGGTACTTTACCCATATTAAGGCAGATCCTGTTGACCCCGACACGGTTTATGTGATGAATGTACCATTGCTCAAATCCATCGACGCTGGGAAAACGTGGAGCATTGTTGATCAAGCTCACGGCGACAATCACGATTTATGGATTAATCCAACAAATAATAATAATATTATCAATGCTAGTGATGGTGGTGCCTCGATCACCTATGATGGTGGTAAAACATGGTCAAGTATTATGAACCAGCCAACGGCACAATTCTACCGGGTCGCAACTGATAATATGATGCCTTACCGTATTTATGGTGGTCAGCAAGATAATCAAACGGTGGCTATCACTTCAGAATCTTTTACCGGCGGTATTGGTGTTGATGATTATTACGCAGTAGGCGGCGGCGAAAGCGCCCATGTTGCTTTTGATGAAAATAATCCAAAACTTGTTTACGCATCAACCATTAACGGTACTTTGACAGAAATCAATACAGAAAACCGTCGAACACGGCCGATCAAACCATATCCTGAATATGTATTTGGTAAAGAGGCACAAAACCTAAAATACAGAACTAATTGGAATGCGCCGGTGGCCTCATCGCCTCATGATCCAAACATTATTTATTACGGTACTAATAAAATTCTTAAAACAGCGGACCGTGGGGTAACATGGCAAGAAATGAGCCCTGACCTCACCCGCAATGATAAAAGCAAACAAGGCTTAAACGGCGGGCCTCTTACAGTCGAAAATGTTGGTGCTGAATTTTACGGTAATGTTTTTTATATCGTTGAAAGCCCACATCAAGCAGGGGTAGTTTGGTCTGGCAGTGATGACGGACTTGTTTATTTAACCCGTGACAATGGCCAAACATGGCAAAATGTAACCCCTAAAGGATTACCAGAAACACAAATAAATGCCATTGAAGTAAGCCCCCATGATCCCGCCACAGCTTATGTGGCAATGACGGGCTATAAATTAAATGACTTTTCCGCTTATATTTATAAAACCACCAATTATGGTAAAAGCTGGAAACGTCTTGATAAAGACATCCCCAAAAATACCTTTGTCCGTGTGGTTCGCGAAGATCCTGCAAAAAAAGGACTTCTTTATGCGGGAACAGAAGCGGGCATGCTCATTTCATTTAATGACGGTGCCAATTGGCAAAGTTTAAAGCTTAAAATGCCACCAGTACCCATCACTGATATAAAAATCCGTCAGGGCGATTTGGTTATTGCAACCCAAGGCCGCGGGTTTTAC
>CALDNY010000302.1 GCA_937914685.1 uncultured Kordiimonadaceae bacterium | reverse complement strand
AAACTTATGCCAACAGGATCTGAACGTCTAATCTGGGGCCAAGGCGATGGTTCAACCTTACCTGTGGTCGATACTGATGCGGGATTAGCTGGCGCCATTATTTGCTGGGAGAATTATATGCCATTACTTAGGACAGCCATGTTCGCTAAAGGCATTGAAATTTGGTGCGCTCCAACGGTAGACGCCCGACCCGTTTGGCAATCAACCATGCAGCATATCGCCTTAGAAGGGCGCTGTTTTGTGTTAAGTGCTTGTCAATATCAACCTAGCCCCGATCAATTAGGCATAGAGATTGAAAACTGGCCCAAAGATCAAGCTTTAATTGGCGGAGGTAGTGTCATTATAGGCCCCCTTGGTGATATTCTCGCCGGCCCCTTATTAAATGAAGAGGGGCTTATAACGGCAGCCATTGATTTAGATGATATCGCCCGCGCCCGCTATGATCTGGACGTGGTCGGCCATTATGCTCGCCCAGACATATTTCAACTTAGCGTTAACGAAACTCCGCGCCAAACTGTAACGACAATCATTGATGAAATAGAGAGCTAACTTAGCTTTGCTATAATCTGCTCTAAATGAGCCATCGCTTCTTGCGTCGGGCCAGGATAATCACCGATGATCGGCACATTGCCTATATAGCCAATATCTATAATTCCCTCAGGGCTGGTGAAATAGCCCCCCAACACAAGACTGCGCATTTTGGCAAAGAAATAAACCGCATGTTCAAATTCCGAGTTGGTTACACTGGCTTCAAAAGCAATATCGTCGATAATTTGAATTTGCTCAATTTCACTTGCCATCAAAAACGTCTTTTCAAAACGTTGTCTCGCTTCATCATCTAGCCATTGCAAACCATTTAAGATCAGCACCCTGTCCCTCTGTTGAGCGCTGTAGGGAGCGCTGATCCATTCATCAATCACATCTGGCACCCCAACATCCGTTGCCGATGGCCCCCGATCATCGGTCGGACAAATAATATCACATAATCTGGCAACCATATTAAGCTGTTCAGGACTTAATGTTCGCGACCAAGGGGTCGTTGGGTTGACCATATCAGGGTCTTGACCATATTTAGGGCCGCTAATCACATCAAACTTTAAATCTGGCCAATGGCTGACCTCTTGCACAGGTGGTAATTCAGGTTCTTGGGTATCACACGCCACAAGAACACCACCAACCGCAACCATAGACGTCATAGCCCCTAGCCATTTCAAACCATCACGTCTATTTATTTTTGAATTATAAAGAATGCTCATGATGCCTCTCCTTTAATTTTCTCGGCTAATCGGGTGGCATTTTTCATCGCTAAGGTCAG
>CALDNY010000301.1 GCA_937914685.1 uncultured Kordiimonadaceae bacterium | reverse complement strand
ATTCGGTGAACACACATCGTGCAGCCTTCAACGGTGCCTTTACCGCGAGGGGCATGGGTTTTTTGGTCTGTTAAATCCTCATGAATAAAGGATCGCGCTTTATAAGGGCATGCCATCACGCAATAACGACAGCCGATACAATTATGTTTATCCACAAGCACAATACCGTCAGCACGCTTGAATGAAGCCCCCGTAGGGCAGACATCGACACAAGGCGGCTTCTCGCAATGTTGGCACATTACGGGTAAGGATTGTTGTTGGCCGGTTTTTTTATCCGTTAATTTAACCTTGCGGATCCATTGTGCATCAGTTTTGGGTCGGTCAAACCCTGTAAGGCCATTTTCTTGATTGCAAGCATGGACGCAAACATCACAATCCGCTTCGCATTTATTGACATCAATTAACATACCCCATCGTTTTTGATGATCGGCCTGAGCCGCAAAAGCGGGATTGGCACCAACGCCAAAAATCATCACACCTGGGGCAAGTGCGATCCCCGCAGCAGCCGCGCTGCCAGATAAAAATCGTCTTTTTGAAAAGTCGAAATCTTTATGCAAGTTTGGGTTTGTGGCACTAATATTATTCATTTGCATCACCACCTTGCCAACTTTGCGGCAAATTACTTAACATAAATTTATGTGTGTTCGAAGGGGTTAATGATAGGGTTATATTTTGATCAGGTTTAGAATTATGACAGCTAAAACAATCTATTTTTACGGCGACATATTGATGACATGAACGGCAAAAATGTGCGGGGTTATCATAAGAAACCGGCGACCCAGCATCATCACGAACCACATGGCAGCCAATACATTTTTTAAGACTATAATCAATATTGGTGCCGCCCTTTTGAACACGTAGATCACGATCATGTTTAAGAAACTTCATATGGTTTTTACGCATAACTTCAGGCGGGGCAACACATTCACCGCCCTCTGCCTTAGGAACATTGGGAACGGATATTATATTATCATCAGACAGAGCAAAGCCTCCCATGAAACCAAGTGTCAAAATGATTATAAAGGCTTGAATAATATATTTTCTTCTTGCCAACATATCTTAAATTATTCCCCCAGACCCATTTGAATATAACCGGTTGGACAAACATCGGCACAAATGTGACAGCCGATACATTTAGTGTAATCAGTATCCACATAACGGCCCATGGTTTTTTTATCTTTTTTAACCCGAAATACAGCATCTTGTGGGCAATATATAACACAATTATCGCATTCAAAGCACATGCCGCAGCTCATGCAGCGGCCCGCTTCTTTGACGGTATTTTCTTCACTTAAACCTTCAATTCTTTCATCAAAATGACCAAGAACATGAGCTTCATCAATATCATGCTCGCCGCGTTTTTGGCGTTCTTGATAGCCAAAATGTCCAAGGAATAAATCTTTTGATGGTACTATTTCTACTTTTGAACGGTCTTCATAATTATGTATGGCAAAATCTGCTTTATCTGTGCCTGTGGTTTGCTGATGATCATAGTTGCTTGGGGCAAGATTAGTTTCTTTTAATTTATCCAATAAATCAAAATGAAATTTATCAACTTTTGGTCTTTTTAAGGGATTATGATCCGATAAATAGGCATCAATTCCAGCCACAGCAATTCCTGCGTGACCAATGGCAGTGGTCAAAAGGTGAGGGCGGATCACATCGCCGCCAACAAACATATTCTCATATTCTTTATGACGGTAAAATTGATCAATGGGTAAGAAACCACGATCATCACCTAATTGCTCTATACCTTGTAAGTCAGGCCCCTGACCAATGGCGGAGACAATCATATCGCAGGGTATTTCCCGTTCTGTCCCCTCGATCACCGTCATTTCGGTTCCCTGCCAGCTAATATCTACCACTTTTAATGCAACGGCGCGGCCATTTTCATCTTGGATAATCTCGATGGGATTAAGCGGCCCCTCAATATGGACACCTTCTTGGGTGACGTGACGAACTTCGTCTTCAGAGGCGGGCATAGGATCACGGAAAACAATTTTTACATGGGCGCCATTACGCGCTGCCACACCGACAACGTCACTGGCTGTATGATCTAAAATTACTTTTTCTG
>CALDNY010000300.1 GCA_937914685.1 uncultured Kordiimonadaceae bacterium | reverse complement strand
TCCCGAATTACTGGGAGCTATCCATTTGATGTTTAGTGCATGTGCCTGGGTTGGATCATAATTATGGACGCTCAGGAGGGTGGTTGGAGCATAATTATGGACGCTCAGGTGAGGGGGCTTTTCTTTTGTTCGTTGCTCGGGGTTAGTGCATTGTTGGTTTCTATGTTATTATACCCCTTAATTAAAAAATAGGAGAGGTTGATATGAGGAAATATTTTTTGGGTTTGGCTGTTTTTTGGGCTGTTAATATGAGTGTCGCGGCTTCATTGGCTCAGGAAGCAGAGCGTTATTATTCTGGTCATATGAATATGGGCTGGGGCGGTTGGGTGCTTGGGCCTATTATGATGGTTTTTTGGTTGGCGGTGTCGGTAGCCGTAATCGTGTTGGTGGTTCGGGCGCTGGGCGGTATTATGCATCATAGTCCAAGCGCAGCATCAGGCAATAGCGCTTTGGATATTTTAAAGGAACGCTTTGCTCGCGGTGATATTACCAAGCAAGAATTTGAAGAGGCCAAAAAGCTGATTGAAGATTAATATTTCTCTCTCTTATTTCTCTCTCTTATTTCTTTTTGGGGATTTTTTGATATTCCTCAAACTTACCAAGGCCGCAGCTCGCGCCAGACATGTTTGCGCCGCCATCAAAAACTGTAATGATATCAAGATCGCATAATTGGTTTTGGCTCGTGACATAGGAAAATGCCTTTGTGAATCCAAGTCTTGGGCATTTGTAGGGCAGGGTATTAAGGTAAGCTTTAGCGCCAGAAAATTCAAAAAGAATATGTTGATCATCAATAACCGTGCTGTTTTGAATACGGCTAATGGAAACACATTTTTTGACATTTTCGCCTTTAGTATATTTTGCCAGTGCTTTGCTTAGCTTGTCTTGTTGGTCCGTTTGTGCTGAGGCATAGGATAGGCCGAATATTAAAGAGAGCATTAATAATATCAACGTTGCTGAATTTTTCATGACATTTCCTTAAGGTGTAAATGATAAATCATTATAGCATAATTAAAGGCTCAATGGTTAAAATTTATATCTTAATTGAGCCCCAAGGCCGTAATCGGTCGTTGTGCTACTTAAGCCTGTAACGCTGTATAAATTTATTCCCCAATTATCATCAATTTGAACGTCTAAGTAGGCAAGAATTTCTTTGGGATTTTCAAAATTTGGGGTCGTGCTTTCGCGGTAATCATAGGATATTCCTACACTGGTATCTGCGGTCATATAATAAGTAAGTCCGACAGAGGCGAAGAAGGTGTTTTGTAAGTCATAGGCAATAGTTTTGCCAACAATGCGGTATCCGATGCTGGCATAGGGTATAAAACTACCAATGACGTAGGCGACGTCGGCCTTAAGTGTATAGTCAAGTTTTCCCGTGCCAAGGCCAACTTTTTCATTGGCTGTCGGAATTTTTACACGGGCCGTTAGGTCAAAGTATAGATCATCATTAAAGGGGTTCTCAAGGGAATAGGTGGCCCCTAAATAAATATCACCAAAGCCACTTTTTCGGCTGCTGTGGGTTCGTTCATTGGGGGTAAGGGTGATATCCGTTAATAATGGTACGCCGTCATCGGCCGTAACAATATTTCTGGGTCCCGCAAAACTTATATAGCCGCTACTCGCCCTTAAGCTCCATTTTCCTTTGTTATATTTAAAAGAATAGGGAATGTAACTAATATTGGTATTGATCGGTAGATTGAATTTACCGCTGCTAAAATCATAGCCCGTGGCAATTGAAAATTCCTGATCACTATAAAGAGGGATGCTTTCATAATCACGATCAATTGAAACCTCATCAAAGGAGGAATTATCACTATCTGAACTGGGTTGAGTTGAAATATTATTCTGGCCATAAGCGGGTAGGGCAATTGTAGTAATGAGTAAAATTAAACTATAGATGCACTTTTTAAGAAGTGTATTTGATAACATTAACTTTGCACCCTTTAGAATCATTTTTTATAATATTAGATAAAATTTTAGTTAATGTTAACTAAAAATTAACTTTATTTTTAACAACCATACAATGTATGTGATTATACAAGAATAGCTGAAAAATGATATAGACAAAAAAAGGCGACCCTTTAAATAGGGCCGCCCAAGTTTGGGGGAGGAAAAAATCTATCTTAAAGAGACCTCAGCATAACTAAAAGATTCCCATAGACAAGAATATTTGTTATTTTT
>CALDNY010000299.1 GCA_937914685.1 uncultured Kordiimonadaceae bacterium | reverse complement strand
CATTTTTCTAACTCAGTTATTTTAAAATTTAAGCTTAACTTTAACAGATTATTTCGCAACAAATTTTGCTATTTTTTTCGCCAAATCAGCATCCGAAATCTCGCCCTTTTCCTCAGGCACATTAATACCCTTTATACAGGCGGGCCGCGCTTCCATAGTTGCAATCCAGCGCTGTAAATGATCAAGTCCTTCTAATGAAAATCCCGACCAATCGTGGCGACGGATCCAACACCAATTGGCAATATCAGCAATCGAATATTCATCACCGAGCCATTGTTGATTTGCCAAATGATCATCAAGAACTTGACATAGTCTGCGGCTTTCATTTTGATATCTATCAATGGCGGGTTGAATTTTTTCTGGTAAATAGCGATAAAAAACATTGGCCTGTCCCATCATTGGGCCAATGCCGCCCATTTGAAACATCAACCATTGGATAACGCGACTACGGGCTTTTTTCTCTGTCGGTAGTAATTTTCCCGCCTTATCAGCCAGATAAATCATAATAGCACCACTTTCAAAGACGGCGAAATCATCCTCATCTCGATCGACAATGGCTGGAATTCTGCCATTAGGACAAATTTTTAAATACCAATCCTGATGTTGCTCTGATTCAAAAAGATTAAGCGCATGACACGTATAATCCATTTCCAATTCTTCTAATAGAACAGAAACCTTAAAACCGTTGGGCGTTCTTGCAGTGTAGAGATCAATCATATTTAATATTATCCTAGATATTTTGAGCTAACCCTATCAGGCTTTTTTGACCAATCCAAATTAATTACCAAGATCATATAAATGATTTTAAGAATGATGATCATCTGGCAAACTACGATCACCAGCGCCTAATTCGCGTTGCATCAAAACACTATCAACCCAACGACCAAGTTTAAAGGCAGCGGCATAAAAAGTTCCTACTTTTCTAAAACCGAATTTTGCGTGTAATCCTATTGATCCATAATTTTCACTATCACCAATGACCGCGATCATTTGTCGCCACGGCCCCTTCTCGCAGCCTTCTATCAATTTATCCATAAGTAAACTTCCAACCCCCTTGCGTTGATAGTCTTTATCAATAAAAACAGAGTTTTCTAGGCAGTAACGATAGCCAGAGCGTTCCTGGCGATATTTTACGGCGTAACTATAACCAATAACCTTACCATCTATTTCAGCCACCAAATGCGGCAGACCTAATTCAAGAACCTCGACACGTTTATTAAAATGAGCCTCAAAAGGTCGCGCTGTTTCATCAAATGTGGCAAGGCCAAATTTAACTTCATAATCATAAATAGCTTGAATGGCAGAAATATCATCTTCTGTTGAATTTCGTATGATGATGTTTTTTTTCATATGAGTATGCTTTCAAAATAACATTTCAAATTAATAAAAATACTCTACCCATAAAGTATCTCTATTTAAATGTTAAAATCGATATCTCACTATTTTTTTTAGCTATGAATTTATTCAATAGCAACTCCCCTAAAACAATCGTTTGTAAAAGTGATTTTTATGTATTATTAGCGATTATAGTGATCAGTTACTCTTATCCACTTAAAGGCATAATATTATGTTTCGAATTATTATTTCAATCACTGCTATTATGATCAGCATTGTTATAATTCAACTGGCCAATGGTATGGTTGGCCCAACAATAATGCTCAACGCAAACAGCGCTGGTGCGTCTTTATCGAGTGTCGGCATGATCCCGACTATTTATGGATTAGGCTTCGTTCTGGGTTGTTTTTGGGCTCGAAAATTATTGAATACAATCGGTCATATCAGAAGTTTTACTGTTGCCGCTGCTATGTTAGCCGCCCTTACATTAATGATGCATTTGATTTCAGATACTTTTGCTTGGATAGTTTTTCGCGGCATAATGGGGGCGTCCATTGCTATTATTATGACCTGTATTGATAGCTGGGTTGGCCATGTCACGCCAAATGAAATGCGCGGACGGGTCATAGGCTTTTATTCAACAATGATTAAATTTGCCTATGTGGGCGCACCAGCGTTGCTTTCTTATTCAATATTAATCAGCGAGCGGGCAATAATTTTTGCAGTATTATTATTTATAATTTCACTGATCCCCGTTTGCATGACTAAATTACCACAACCAACGATTGGCCCCGTTACCACCACATCCTTTAAAGCACTGCTAAAAGATGTGCCAAGTTCCTTTGTCGCGGTATTTGTTCTTGGCCTAACCAATAGTGCTGTGCTTAATTTATTGCCAGTGTACGGTGTAAAAATTGGTTTTAATGTCTCGCAGGCATTAACTTTATTGATGATGGCACACTTGGGTGGCCTGCTTTTTCAATGGCCGCTCGGTTACTTATCCGATATTTTTACCAGACGTAAAATTATGTCCACTAGCTTTTTAATTTCTGCCGCCGCCGCTGTTGGTATGAGCTTTTCTGACAGCACTACAAATTCAATGATACTATCTTTTATCTGGGGCGGTGCCGCCTTATCAGTTTATTCAGTATCATTAGCCCACGCCATTGATCACGTTAAAAGTGAAGAAACCGTGGCCGTTTGCGCCACAATGCTTACCACATGGTCAATAGGATCCATTTTTGGCCCAATGATCGCTGGCATCTTAATGGGTTCTACCAGTGTTTATGCGCTTTATATATTTTGTGCGGTCTGTCACGGCATCGCGGGGATTCTTATCTTGATAAGGCTGATGACAACGGCGAGAAGAATTCGTATGGAAATAAAACTTAACCAAATTTCCACTGAAGATGCATCTTGGCCCCAACAAAGGCCCTTATCCTAAACCAATAACAAAAACCTGCAGAACTTGCCTAGAAGGCATATTTTGTGTTGATTTTTTTATAGTTTTCCTCTCACAGGACAGTAAAAGGCTGTTTTTATAGCTTTAAGAAATGGCATGTTTCTTGCGTCTTATTATCGTTAAATAAGATAGGGAAAAATAATCGCCATGATTAATAATATCACTTCTTCAAATCCTGCCTATTTTGACGGGCCACTTTTGCAGAAAAATGTCAATGATAGTGGCGTTCAATCCCCTCAACAAACGCCCCCGATAGCCCCTGTCAGAATAATTCAAGATAAAATAGAGATTTCACCACAGGCGAAGCAAACTTATGAGCAACACCAGAAAACTCAAAAACAAGCCCAAGATATATTAACGGATGAAGTTATGGAAAAAGGCTTTCTGGCATGGGCTCAAGAAAAACAAATGGAAAAAATAGAGGCCGAAGCCCGCGCACAAGTTTTAAAATCTATGGGATTAGATGAAGATGACTTTTCCAATTTGGAATCAGAAGTAAAACAAAGAATTGAAATGATCATCGCCGAAAAAGTACGGGAAAAACTAGAGCTAGAAATCGCTAAAAATTTAAAAAAATCCAATCCTAACGCCGATATTTCTCTTTAAAACTCACTGCAAAACTCACAGCAATTAATTTGATTGAATTTTAATCCAAGGTTTTATTATAGCGTAGCATCGCCACCGTTCCCACAACGATCATAATCACCAACAGCGGCCAGAATGATGACATAAGGTCCATACCGTCCGATCCTTTAAGCATGATCCCGCGCATCAAACGCATAAAATGCGTAGCAGGGAGCGCCTCACCAATATATTGAGCCCAGCGCGGCATACCAAGAAATGGAAACAAAAACCCTGATAGTAAAATTTGAGGCATCAGCAAA
>CALDNY010000298.1 GCA_937914685.1 uncultured Kordiimonadaceae bacterium | reverse complement strand
ACAAGGCAGAAATTAATGATCTTGCCACCTATGTCCAAAGCCTATCGGATAATAGCATTTCTTCTTCTGAGGCCACACGAGAGCTTTTCATTGATAATTGTTCTAGTTGTCACGGTGAGGACGGTAACGGATTAAGAGAACTTGGCGCGCCGAGCCTTACCGATGCCATATCCTTATATGTGACCGATAGAAATTCTATCGTCGATATTATTTCCTATAGCCGAGGGGGTGTTATGCCCACTTGGAATGGCCGACTTGATGAGGCAACTATTAAAAGTCTGGCTATTTATATTCACGGACTTGGCGGCGGTGAATAAATTTAGCTCATATTGAATTTAAAGGTCATGAACCCGATTATGGGAGGTAATCAAGCTCATGGCCTTAATTAAAAACAACAGGGTATTACAATATGGCAAATGATATACAGGATGCCAAAACTCCCGATAGTGACGCTGATCAAATAACGCCCCATGATAAAGTCAGTCGGGCCAAAGTTGAAGCCGTTAATAAAGCGGCGGAACGTCCCTTATATGCGCCACGTAAAAAAATCCATCCCCAAAGAGCCAAAGGAAAATTCCGCACCATAAAATGGTGGATGATGGCCATTACTTTAAGTATTTATTATTTAGCACCATGGTTAAGATGGGATAGAGGCGAAGGCATTGCCGATCAAGCTATTCTTATTGATATTAGCGGCCGCCGGTTTTATTTTTTCTATATCGAAATTTGGCCTCAGGAAGTTTATTATGTCACGGGCTTGATGATAATGGGGGGGATCGCATTATTTCTAGTCACGTCAACGGCGGGGCGAATGTGGTGTGGTTATTCATGCCCTCAAACTATTTGGACAGATTTATTTTTAGTGATTGAACGCTTTTTTGAAGGAGAACGCAACGCCCGAATTAAACTTGATAATTCCAAATGGACCTTAGATAAAATATATAAAAGACTAGCAAAACATACCACTTGGATTGCGATTGCCCTCCTCACGGGAGGGGCTTGGGTCTTTTATTTTTCGGATGCCCCAACATTATTTAATCAACTCCTACATAATCAGGCCTCATTTGATGCCTATTTATGGATCGGCTTATTGGCTAGTTTTACTTACGTCTTTGGTGGTCTCGCTCGGGAGCAAGTTTGTACTTACATGTGTCCTTGGCCGCGCATCCAAGCGGTCATGATGGACGAAGAAAGCCTTGCCGTCATGTACCGTTATGACAGAGGAGAGCCGCGCGGCCCCCATAAGAAAAACGACCCTTGGCAAGGGCGCGGAGATTGTGTTCAATGCCGTCAATGTATGGTGGTTTGCCCGACAGGTATTGATATTCGTGATGGTTTGCAACTTGAATGTATTCAATGTTCACTCTGTATCGATGCCTGCAATAGTGTTATGGAAAAAATAGGCCGGCCCAAGGGGCTTATTGCTTATGACAGCCTTAAAAATTTCGAGCGGCGAAAAAACGGCGAAAAAAACCTCTTTAGGATCATTCGGCCTCGCACCATCATCTATAGCTTGATATTGGTTTTGGTCACTATATTTATGGTTTATAGTTTAAGCAATAGATCAGAAATTGATGTCAATATCCTGCGAGATCGAAACCCACTTTTTGTTCAATTATCTTCTGGCGGCATTAGAAATGGTTACACTATTAAGATTATGAATAAATCTAAAACTGTTAAAAAATATTCCATCAGTATTGAAGGATCTGATCCTTATATTATTCACGGCGAAAACATAAATGAATATAATCAAAATGGTGATCCTATTGTTTCAGTGACCCGCGACAGATTAAAATCAGTGAAAATTTATGTCTCTATCCCAAGAAATCAGCTACACAGTGAAAGCAAGGATATTACTTTTAAAGTAAAAGACTTGTTAAGTGATGTTGCCGATATTCAAACCACATCTTTTAAGGGACCAAAATGACCGTCAAACCCACAAAACCCTATACTGGAAAAAGAATATTGATCTGGTTTGTTGGATTTTTTCTTATTGTTTTTCTCGCTAATGGGATATTGACCTATTATGCCTTAGAAACGTGGCCCGGCTTACAGACGGAAAATTCCTACGTTAAAGGTTTGAATTACAATCAGGAAATAAATCATGCCGCTGATCAAAAAAACTCTGATTGGCAAATTACCATCACCGAAAAGCCTACACAAATAACCAACGGTCGCTTTGAAATTAACATCATTCGCCCCCTAGAGAGCCTACCCCCCTCTATGGTCAGTGTCTCCTTTATAAGGGCGGTTCAAGAAGGTTATGATCAAGAAATTATCCTTAATCATATAAGTAATGGCCGTTACGCTGCACCAGTTAATTTACCTCTTAGAGGACAATGGAATATTTTAATTGTTGTCAAATCACAAAATAACTTTATTTATAAGATTAAAGACCAGGTATTAGTGAGTTAAGGAGCCTATGGAAAACACATCACCAGATATGGTAAAGATTGCACATTTTGCTGTGGAAGGACTGCATTGCCCTAAATGTATCCGCGAAATTGAAGGCATCCTAGAAGAAAATAACAACATCAAAAATGCCCGTGTTAATCTTAGTACGCAGCGTCTTGCTGTACAGTGGAAAGATGATATAGATATTACGAGCTCCCTTTCAGATGACATTATTACTGCCCTTGATAAAATAGGCTTCAAAGCCTTCCCTTTTAAAAATACCAACACAGAAGTTGAAGGACAAAAATCTGCTCTTATACTGCTTAGAGCTATGGCTGTCTCTGGATTTGCTGCTGCTAATGTTATGTTGCTATCTGTCGCTGTTTGGAGTGGTGTGGATATGAATGAAACAACCCGAAGTTTAATGCATTGGGTTTCTGCGCTGATTGTCCTTCCTGCCGCGACTTATGCGGGAAGACCGTTTTATATATCTGCTTGGCGCGCCGTCAAAGCAGGGCGGCTCAATATGGATGTTCCTATTTCTTTGGCGGTAATCCTAACGTGCGCTATGTCTCTTTTTCAAACTTACTTGCAAAGTGATCATACTTATTATGATGCGGCGGCTATGCTGCTGTTTTTCCTTCTGATTGGACGTTATCTTGATCAAAAGATGCGCAATCACGCCCGCGGTGTCGCCCATAATTTAATGAGCTACAGGGTGACTAATGCAACATTACTTCATGATGATGGAACCATAGAAGAAATAGCCGTGGAAATGCTCGTGCCGGGGCAAATTATTCAAGTTATTCCAGGGGGACGAATTCCCGCTGATGGCACCGTAATTAAAGGTGTTTCAGATATGGATATAAGTTTGGTTACGGGCGAAACCATGCCTGTAAAAGCAGAGATAGGCTCACAGGTGTTTGCCGGAACCATCAATATAAACGGCACACTGAATATTGAAATAACCTCAACCACCGGCAATACACTACTTGACGAAATCATCACCCTTATGGAAACCGCAGAACAGGGACGAGCAAAATATGTAAAACTTGCGGATCGCGCCTCTCATATTTATGCCCCCCTCGTGCATTTGCTTTCTGCGGCAACTTTCATAGGGTGGTTTATTTTATCAGATGTTGGCTGGGAACTATCGCTTATTAATGCCATCTCCGTTCTCATTATCACTTGCCCATGCGCCTTAGGACTTGCGGTTCCTGTGGTTCAGGTTATGGCTTCAAGTCGACTGTTTAAGTCCGGTGTATTGGTAAGGCGGCAGACGGGTTAGA
>CALDNY010000297.1 GCA_937914685.1 uncultured Kordiimonadaceae bacterium | reverse complement strand
AATCTCTGCCTTCAAGGCCGTCCAGAGTAAGCAGCTCGATGGAGCCGTCTGTAACGCCGTTTGGATGAACAATATAGACATTCATTGGATGATTAGGTGCAATGTTATGAGCAATCCCCAAGACATTGGGACCAGGCGGAAGGCTGTGTCCTATAACTTCCATTGCCGTTTTAAATTCCAAAGTCTCATTAAAGAACTTAAACGACTTTTCAAGATCGCTCACGATCATGGTGGAATTGAATGTGCGGCCAATTTCGTTGGCATTGCCCTTTTCTTCAAGGGGTGGTGCAATACGTTCGATGAGGGCAAAGCAAACCCCGTCTGGGCCAACCATAAGTACTTCGCTAACAACGACCGGTCCAAATTCATATTGTGCCGGTTCGTTATAAGCGGCCCAGCCACGATTAAGAAGCTGTTCAAATTTCTGATTGATGTCAGTTACGCGGAAATTTAAATCAAATATACCACCACTTTCCCAAATCTGTCCGGCCGGTCTGATTTGTTTTTGTGGTTGTTTATCAAGCGTCACAAACCTAATAAATCCTTTATTGGCTTCAGGATTTTTTATGAGTTTATACTGGCCCGTCACCTCGTCCGAAAGGCCCCATAAGTTTAATTGAGCGCGATCAACTTTTCCTTCGTCAAGGACTTTCCAGTTGCCGACAATTTCAAGATCTTTTGCGATACGGTCTAGATCACTCACCATAATTACGGCTTCGTGCCAACCATTATTTAATACTAGATTTGCAGCCATTTTTTATACTCCCAGAATTTCGAAAGCGGCGCGTTCACCACTTTCAAATGCGCCTTCAATGCCGGCGGCAAATGTGGAGGTATGCTCGCCCGCAAAATGGATGTTTTGATGAGTGGAACGGTAAACTTCGCCAAACTTTGTAATCTGACCCGGTTTCCAGTAAGCCCATACCCCCTTATTGTGTGGATACGCGGTCCATGAATGAATTTTATGAACGGTTAGTTTTCCTGTGCAAGCGGGTCTGATTCGTGCCATTTCACTTAAGATTGTTTGTTCCTGATCGGCGCGTGATAATTTATCAAATGCAAGCGCATTATTGCCGTTAATAAGCCCCCAGAAAATGGCCACCGATGTATCGGCAGAGGCCAGAGCAAAGACTCTTTCAATTACACTGTTGGTCCACATTGTCGGCGGCAAGCCGTCGCTCTGCCAATATGGTTCGCTCGAGGTAAAATAAAATGCCGTTGCCGGCAGATATGGGATTTCATTGATTGCCTGTTGTTGCAGCGCAGGTAATGGGGGGTCGATCTTAATGTTTTGAAGTACGGCGTAAGGGACCGTACAAATAACATGTTCAGCACTATATTCACTGCCGTCATCACAAGTGACAATGGAAATGTTACCGCTGCGTTTTATTTGAGTAACTCTTTTGCCGTGCATAATGGATGATTTTAAACTTTCAGCCATAGCTTCTGGCAGGCGGCTTGCACCACCTACAATCATTTCCGAGGGACCATTGCTGCGTTCAAATTGTCCCACGCGGCCTTTTCTAAGTTCCCCAAGCATAGATATATGGTCGACACTATCTCCTTGAAGACTGACGTTAATCATGTTGCGGATCACATCATTATCGCCGAGGTTTTTTAAATAATCAGACAGCGGAACGTCAAATTGCTGCGCGTCTTTTTCAAGCCAGCTATCCAGCTCTGCAAGCGGATTGGGTTTCGGCATGGCGCCGCGCAATAATGCAAATGGCGGTATTTTTTTAAGGGCTTCCGGTAAGGGGTTATGTTGCCAAGTAGCCCATTCGGACATGGTTGTATTAAGATCGCCGTAATTGATCATCATTCCTGGTGGAGACGACGGGAAAGCGCTGAGTTCAATATTGAGGTCAGCGATAGTGGAGCGGGCACGTGCGTACATTTGCCCGATTTCCATTCCCCCCGCGTCCGGTTTTGACGGGACATCATCCATGGTGAAAATTCGACCGCCAGTTCGCATGCTGGATTCGAGTATAACGACACTGGAACCTTCATCTTCGAGTAAGCGCGCAGCGTGTAGGCCGGATAATCCGGCACCTATGACAATCGTGTCATATTTTTTTGATGACTCGCCTGTTTGTCCGCAGGACGCCAGGGCAAGCGAGCTCGCTCCGGCTCCGAGGCCTGCGAGGACTTGTCTTCGTGATGGAAATTTAAAATTATTGCTCATTTTTAAGTCCGGATAAATTATAATGACATAACCTTATAACTTATCCGAATGTGAATTTCAATCGCTTCTCTATAATTACTTTTGTTCTGCGGACCAAAAATTCGACTTCTCACCCTTAACCCGTGAAAGTTCCAGGCTAAGTTGATAATGATCTGGACGGTAATAGATGGTAATATATTCGACAGGCTTGTCTTCATCATCATAGACAATCCGGCTCACCTTCAGGAGCGGGGACCCTATGTTTACAGAAAGCGCGGGACCCGTGGTACCATCAGCTAGGGTTGCGGTGATGGTTTGACGGGCGCGTGAGATAGTTTTCCCTGAGCGTTCGATAAGTGCAAGGATCGGTTCATTTTCAAGCTCGTCATATGAAAAAGAGCGACCAATTTCTTCCGGCACATACGTAATCACAAAAGAAAATGGTGTCTCATTTTTCAGGCGTACGCGAATTGCTTTTTGTACTATGGATGATGCGGGAAGCTTAAGTGCATCGGTGGCTTGTGGTGGTGCCTTAACATAATCAAACTCAAGAACTGTGACCTTGGTTTCTTTAGCAATTGTTGCTAAATCTTCAAGCAGGCCGTCCATATTGGTGGGCGATGATGAAACCGGGTTATCAAATGTTATGGTAGTGCCGCGGCCACGTTGCCTAGTTACCAGTCCTTCAGCAGCAAGTTCATCGAGCGCACGCTTTACGGTGATGCGCGAAACATTAAACATTTTCTCGAGCTCATTTTCAGTTGGTATGAGCGTTCCGTTTGCATAAGAACCGGAAAAAATTTTTTCACGAATGAGCACGTAAATCTGGTGATAAAGAGGGGTTGGCAAACTATCGTCTATCGTATTTTTTGCTGCTACTATTCTGTCAGTCATATAAAATTCCGCTAATTAAGGATAGACGCTGATATCAATGACAAAAGTCATTGTTGATTGGTTATAATGATATATCGTTTATGAGTTAAACCACAAGAAGAATTTTCCGATTTCGACCAACAAATGAGGATTAATATGTCAGCTTATATGCTTATCATTGCAGAATTAGATGATCCAAAGGGATTTCGCGATTATGCGATCGCGGCAGCGAGTCTGATTGGGCAGTTCGGCGGTGAATATATTGTTCGCGGTGCCCAAGGCGCGGTTACCTTGGAAGGCGAATGGCCGGAAGAAGAAAAAGTCGTTATTTCCAAATGGCCTTCCATGGAAGCGGCCCAAGAATTCTGGAACTCACCAGAGTATGCTGAGGTTAAAAAATTACGCCTCGGAAAAGCGAGGGTCACGGTGCGGCTACTGGACGGGGCATAAAATGAGTAATAAACTTTCTGTTCGAAATCCACGCACTGGCGCGAATGACTATGAAATTGTCGTAACAACAGCCGAAGAAATTGCAGCGCTGACGCAGCGCATGAGAACGGCGCAGATACACTGGCGTGAGCAGGACTTGGCGTATCGTATATCAATTTTGGAAAAACTCAAATCATCAATTGCTAATCACCGTACAGAACTTATCAATGCGCTGACAGCAGATACGGGTAGACTCTATATTTCTGTGGCAGAAGTGGACGGTATCGCAAATGCCATTGATCGGTGGATTGCAGTGGCGCGGGCTGATAAAGCGCCAGAGACCAAGAATTCCGGTGCGCTTCCATTTATCGAATATCGAAGTGAGAAAGAACCCTATGCGGTAGTGGGGGCGATCAGTCCCTGGAATTTCCCCATGACGCTTTCGATGATTGATGCGCTTCCAGCTATGCTCTCAGGCGGCACGGCGATCATCAAGCCAAGTGAGGTAACGCCTCGATTTGCGCAGCCTATGAGAAAAGCAATTTCAGAAGTCGAAGAGCTTAAAGACATCCTTCATATAGTTGATGGCGACGGCAGCACCGGCGCTGCGCTCATCGATCATGTGGATATGGTTTGTTTTACCGGCAGCGTTGTCACCGGCCGCAAGGTAGCAGAGGCTGCGGCGCGTAATTTTATCCCATCAATCCTTGAACTTGGTGGAAAAGATCCGGCGATAGTGTTGGAGGATGCAGATGTGGAGCGCGCTGCGACATCGCTGCTGAGAGCGTCGATTGTCAATACGGGCCATGCTTGCCAGTCGGTAGAGCGCATTTATGTTCATAAAAGCTTATACGGTGAATTTGTTGAAAAAATAATTGCAAAAGCAAAGAGCGTTAAACTTAATTATCCTGATCTTGAGAGTGGCCATATCGGTCCGATCATTTTTGAAAAACAGGCAAAAATTATTAAATCCCAGCTTGCAGATGCGGTGGCGAAAGGTGCCACCGTCCACACCGGCGGAGAGATCGAGCATCACGGCGGCGGCCTGTGGTGCCGCCCGACGGTTATGACTGAAGTCAACCATGATATGACTATTATGAAGGACGAAACCTTTGGTCCGATAATGCCAATTATGTCGTTTGCGGATGACGAGGAGGCATTACGACTTGCCAATGATACTATTTACGGACTGAGTGGTTCCGTTTATTCGACAGATTTGGCGCATGCTAACAAGATCGCTATGAAAATAGACGCGGGGGGGATCAGCATCAATGAAGGCAGCCTCACGGGCTTTATGCACGAAGCCGAGAAAAATTCGTTCAAATGTTCCGGTATGGGAGAATCGCGCATGGGGCCAGCGGGCTATCACCGATTTTTTCGTAAAAAAGCTATTATGACTAATACCGCTGACGCATTTCCCATTGAAGCATTTGACGAAAAGAACGCTAATTTCCCATGATAAGCACATGGCGATGACAAATGTCATCTCGTCAAGATCAACGCTGGTGGAAGATCAAAATATAGAAACACAAATGTAAAGGGTATCAGAGCAAATGGAAAATGAACTCGTATTATTATGGGGTGCCGCATCAATAGCGTTTGTCCATACATTGCTCGGTCCAGATCATTATTTGCCGTTTGTTGCCGTCGGTAAGGCCCGTGGCTGGAGCCTTCCAAAAACGGGATTAATAACTCTCATGTGCGGCGTTGGTCATTCAATTGGTTCAATTTTACTTGGTTTTATTGGCGTATATGCCAGCGGATATGTAACGAGGCTTTTAAATATTGAAAGTGTTCGCGGTGATGTCGCTGCATGGTCACTTCTTTGTTTTGGTTTTTTATATGCCGCGTGGGGAATTCGCAAATCCTTCAACGCCAAATCTCACAACCATTGGCATACCCATGCCGATGGAGTGCGTCACACTCATAACCATAATCATCAAAGTGATCACGCTCACGTGCATGCGGAAAAGGCGGCTCAGAAATTCAGCATGAAAATTTTTGCTCCCTGGGCATTGTTTATTATTTTCATACTTGGCCCTTGCGAGCCACTCATCCCGTTGATGATGGTACCTGCGGCCGCAGGAAATTATATGGGTGTGGCGATGACTGTTGGCATATTTACGGCGGTCACTATCACAACAATGCTGAGCGTGGTGATGCTTTCATCTTGGGGGATTAAATCCGTTTCCACAAACGGCCTTCAAAAATATTCACACGCCTTTGCTGGCGGTACCATAAGTCTTTGTGCTGTTGGTATGTTAGCGTTTGGTTTGTAGGAGGATACAATGGCGCAGGATTTCAAAGCAATTGATGCAGTGGTTAATATCTGGACGGAGGAGGCGCTTTCTCATCGCCCCAACTGGACCGATGATTTTTTTGTTGGCAAAATAAAAGGCGAGCATAGTTCCGCAGGAACGTCGCTGGAAGTAATGATAGATCAGATGGATGAGGCGGGTATTGAATATGCGTTTTTGATCGCTGCGAAAACCGGACGTCCCGGCCTTCCGGGCTGCTATCACATGCCGCCCGAAGTAGTCGCAGAGGCTGTTGCAAAATACCCAAAACGTTTCTTTGGTCTTGTAGGCATTGATCCTTACCAGGGAATGGACGGCGTTCGTGCGCTTGAGGATGATGTTAAAAATAAAGGCTTCATCGGTGCTCATCTTTATCCCCACTGGTTTGAACTCGCGCCAAATCATGCAAAATATTATCCGTTCTATGCCAAATGTATTGAGCTGGACATCCCGATCCAAATGCAAGTAGGCCAGTCGCTGATCTATGCCAAAGATAATCGCTGCCGCTCTGTAGGGCGGCCCATATATCTTGATGACATTGCCTGTGATCTGCCGGAACTTAAACTGATCGGCTCTCATGTTGGCATTCCCTGGCATGATGAAATGATTGCCATGGCCTGGAAACATGAAAATGTATATATCTGCACCGATGCCCATAGTCCGAAATACTGGCCGGAGAGCGTGTGGAAATACCTGAATTCTTACGGGCAAAATAAAGTAATTTTTGGCACCGATTTTCCGGTTCTTCGCTTTGGCCGCACGGTTGGTGAAATTAAAGAACGTGGTCTTAAGCCAATTGTTGAACGTAAATTCCTACGAAATAACGTGATCAGGCTTTATGGGCTTGAAAAACATGGCGTCGAACTCGTTTCGGAGGATGTTTAGATGAGCGGGCCACTAAACGGCATAAAAATAGTTGAATTTACCAGTGTTGTACTGGGACCGTGGGCTTGCCAAATTCTCGGCGATATGGGTGCGGATATTATTAAGGTGGAGCCGCCGGTCGGTGATACCAATCGGAATTTGGGACCCAACCGAAATAACAGCGATATGAGCGCATTGTTCATGACGTGCAACCGCAATAAGCGCAGCATCGTTCTTGATCTTAAAAACCCTGAAGGACAAGAAGCCGCGTTAAAGTTAGCCGCTGGTGCAGACGTGATGATCCATAATTTTCGCCCGCAAGCCATGGTCAAACTGGGCCTTGATTACGATGCGGTGAAAGAGGTTAATCCAGAAATTATTTATTGCGCCACATATGGCTACAGTAAAAAAGGACCGTACGGCGATAAGGGGGCGCTTGATGACAGTATTCAGGCGGGATCCGGTATCGCCATGCTCATGAGCATGGTGGAAGGAGAACCAAGATATCTTCCAACCATCATTGCCGATAAGACAACAGGTATGGCGGTGGTCAATGCGGTTACGGCGGCGCTTTTTTATAAAGAACGTCACGGCGAAGGCCAGGAAATTGAAGTGCCCATGTATGAAACTATGGTTAGTTTCGTGATGGCCGAGCATCAATGGGGTCAGACCTTTGAGCCACCGATCGGCAAAGCAGGCTATGTGCGGCTGATGAGCGAACATCGCCGCCCTTATAAAACCAAAGACGGTTATGTTGCGGTGCTGCCATACTGGGATAACCACTGGAGAACATTTTGCGAGATCGTGGGCCGTCCGGACTTGCTGAGCGATCCAAGGTTTAAAGATATGCAGAGCCGACTTACCAATATCGATGTTAGCTACGCGGAAACCGGTAAGGCACTTTCAATGAAAACTACGGCTGAATGGCTTGAGCTTTTAGCGCCGACAAATGTGCCGCATATGATTGTAAATACCCTTGATGGCTTGATCAATGATCCTCAGCTTGTGGAAAGCGGGTTTTGGCAAATACATGATCATCCCACCGAGGGTAAAATCCGCATGGCGAAATCGCCCTATAATTTTTCGAAGACACCAACGGATATTACGCGGCTGCCGCCAAGGCTTGGTGAGCAGAGTGAGGAAATACTGCGTGAAGTAGGATATTCAGAAGATCAGATAATTAAGATGTTTGAGCAGGGCGTGACCAAGCGCCCGGAATAACGAAGAAAGAGAGAGAAGCAAATGAAGAAAAGAGTGCAAGATGAAAAGCCAAAACGCTCGAAGGAAGTGAGCGAATGGATTGACCAGGAAATTGTTGAGCAAGAAGAACGTTACGGCGAGATTGTCGCCGAAATGGAAGGCATTCAGGAAGAACGCAATGGCTGGTACGCCCGGTTCCTTGATATTATTCAAAATAAAGGCTTCAACGTGAACGGTGATACGCGTGTGCAGATCAAAAAAGAAGACATTCCGGAACGCCCGGACCGTCCCGACGCAGACAAAGTTGTTTGGTAATCATTAATAGAGAAATAAGAAAGGATTAGGTCATGGCGCGTCCGCATATTGAGCCTTACGTCGAACTGAATAACAGTTACAAAAATTTTAGCCTGCCCGGCTTTGCTGGTGGCAGTCACTATAAGGTACTCTCCCTTGATAAGGATCTTGGATCATCTACCCTCAAAATGCAATTTGACGGTGGATACAAGAGAAAGCCAGGAATGAGTTATTCCGATATGGAATTATTTGTCCTTAAAGGCGAAATGAAAATCGGCGACACAAATTGTGTTGAAGGACATTATATGTTCGTACCTGCTGGTATGGCGCTTGGTGCTATTGATGTGCCAAATGGCTGCGAGGCACTCGTAATGTATAATGATGGTGAGCCAACTTATGTGGAATCTGATGAAAACCACCCTCACTGTATGACAGAAGCTTTTGTCTCCCTAAATGGTTACGAAGATGCGCCTTGGGCGCCAGGCAACGTGGTTACGCCATCTGTTGCGGCGGGCTGCCTGCTTAAACTTCTACGCTATGACCCATATACAGAGGCGATGTCATTTCTTTACTGTATGACACCACAGTTCATGCAGGATAATATTTCCTATCATGATTGCGCCGAAGAAAGCTATCATATTTGGGGTGAGAGCTGGATGATGCAGTTTGGTAATTTGCCAACCGGCGGTTATTTCTGGCGTCCGCCATACATCAACCATGGCTCGTTCCGCTGTAAACTGGGAACCATCGCTTTTGGACGCACGGACAGTAAACTTCATAACTATTTCCATTATAATCCTTGGTCAAATCCGGACGAAAACAAGCTTCGCGCAGCGGCAATGATGTACCGTCAACGTCCTGAACTTTACAAATGGACGGCGACCCACGGTCATAACCATCCACATGGTCCGCAGGACTTTGAGTATAAAGATTATCATATGGATACACAGGTGCGTCATTTGCATGGGGACCGAGATGAACCTCATCATTATCACGGTGAGCAACATCACAACCATCATGATCATCACCCGGATGATCATGGCCATAGTCACGCCGATGGACATCACCACCACCACCATCATGATCATGATCATGATTGATAAGGCCGCGCTATGACAAACGATGATGATCTACTCGAAGATTATAAAGGGGCGCTTTTCGGTGGTTCGATGCCTGCTGTGCAGCGCCCCGCCCTGATCCTCGTAGATTTTGTCACGGCATACCTCGACCCGGCGTCTCCTCTCTACGCCGGGGTTGAGGACGCTGTTGAAAGCGCGACACGAATTTTAAAAGTAGCACGCGGTGTTGAAATTCCGGTTATATTCACCAATGTTGAATATCATGACGGTGGAAAAGATGGTGGTGTTTTCTATCAAAAAGTAAAAGCCTTAAAACTCTTTGACGAAGGTAGTCGATTTGGCAAATTTCTACCTAATCTAATGCCTCATTCGGAAGAACATATTATTACCAAACAATATGCCAGTGCCTTTTTTAATACGGGTCTTTCTGAATATTTGACGGCCAAAAATATAGATGGCCTCATCATTACGGGGCTATCGACTTCTGGCTGTGTTCGCGCTACTGCTGTTGACGCATGCCAGTATGGTTTTGTGCCGCTTGTGGTGCGTGATGCGGTCGGTGACCGTGACCCGCGACCCCATGAAGCAAACCTGTTTGATCTGCAGGCGAAATATGCTGAGGTGGTTTCAGAAGAGCACATCATCAATTTTATTCAAAACAACAAGTAGTTTTTTTCCTTTGTAATCTCCTTTCCCTGTGTCAAAACTATATCCAATAAAATAAAATAATTAGGAACACACATTGGGTATTGATTGTCAGAATTGTAAGGCGAGGAGTAGTCAGCTTTGCTCTGTTTTTAACGATGACAACATCGCGGATCTATTCTCGTTAGCGCACTCTGTAAAAGTTGGAAAAGGCAGCTATCTTTTACATGAAGAAGATAGTACCAAATATGTCTATAACTTGTCTTCCGGTGTGTCCGCGGTAGAACGGCTCGCCAGCGATGGTCGGCGGCAAATAATCGCGTTTGTATATCCTGGGGACTTTATTGGCATTTCGTCTGGTCCTGCTTACAGCTTCAGCGACCGGGCACTTACTGACGTCACGGCTTGCAAATGGCACATCAGAGATATCGAAGCGCTATACGTGAAACATCCTGAACTGGAACACCGCGTTTATGAGATCGCCACCCGAGTACTGGCCGCTACCATGGACCAAATTTTTGTTCTTGGGCGCAAAAATGCGGTAGAGAAAATAGCCTATTTTCTTCTTTATATTGATAAGCGCCAGGTCAAATATGATGGCCATACAGACGAGTTTACCCTGCCGATGACACGCGCCGATATTGCTGACTATCTTGGCATAACGGTCGAAACAGTTAGCCGCGCCTTTTCGCTTCTAAAGAAAAAAGGGTTAATTGAACTTTCGCAAAATTGGGTGGTGCACCTCAAAGATAAAGATAAGTTGGCGGAAGTTGCTGATCACTTTGGGCCAAATTCGTAGGCTCATTTTGTCGAGTGACAAAAGTCATTTCCGCTACAATTTCGCCTGATATAGTTATAAGATAAAAGCGTATATATTGGAGGAGCAAGAATGGAACTCAGCGACAAAACGGCCCGCGAAATATTTCAAGATGTAAAATCTAATCCCGCACGTGCCAAATTTGGATTTGGCAAAAAAGCGGCACTGGTAAATGTGGATCCGCAAAAGGCCTATACTTGTTTGAATGAGTTTAAGACCGCATACGAAACCGATCCCCGTCAAATGGAGTATATCAATAAACTGGCAAGCGGGTTTCGCGCGCTCGACTGGCCCGTTATCTGGACCCATGTTGCGTATATGGATGATGCATCGGACGCTGGCATTTGGGGTACTAGAACGGATACGGCTGATAGTCTGCAAAATATTAAATTTGGTTCACGCCGATCAGAATTTGATGACAGGCTTGAGATCGACCAGATAAAAGACGCCGTCTATTTGAAAAAAATGCCGTCAGCTTTCTTTGAAACGCCACTCCAAAGCCTGCTGGTCTGGCATCAGGTTGATACACTTGTGATTACTGGTGGATCGACATCCGGTTGCATTCGTGCGACCGCCGTTGATAGTTTATCGCGCGGCTACCGAACCATCGTGCCGGAAGAATGTGTAGCGGATAAGCACGAAAGCTATCATTTTGCTAACCTAACCGATTTGCTTCTCAAATATGCTGATGTGGTGGACGTGAAGGAAGTATTTGAATATTTGGATGGCCAGTAATGAAGAACGATCCGGGATTTTACGACTACTGGCCCTATGAAAACCGTCCGAAGATTAATTGGCCTGGTGGTGCAAAGATGGCTTTCTGGGTTGCGCCTAATATTGAATATTATGAGCTGGACCCACCGGAAAACCCGCAGCGCAAACCGTGGCCAGCGCCAAGTCCAGCGATAGCAGGGTATTCGATCCGAGATTATGGCAATAGAGTTGGTCATATGCGGCAGATGAAACTGCTTGAGAAATATGGTATTCGTGGCTCAATTTCTCTTTCTACAGCCCTTTGTGATCATCACCCGGAAATTATCGAGCTTTGCAAGGAACGCGACTGGGAATTTTTCAGTCACGGTATTTATAACACCCGCTACACATACGGAATGGATGAGCAGCAGGAACGGGATATGATCCGTGATGCCATGGAAACCATATTCAAGCATACAGGACAAAAATGTGCAGGCTATTTAGCACCGGCACTTTCCCATTCGGAACTTACGCTCGATCTATTCGCGGAAGTGGGAACAGAGTTGTTTGGTGATGAAGGTGGGATTTATACCTGTGATTTGTTCCATGATGATCAGCCGACACCCATCCATTTGCGAAGCGGCAAAAGATTTGTCTCAATCCCATACTCATTGGAAATGAACGATACAATAGCTTATGTGGTCAATAAGATTGAGCCAAGACGCTACGGTCAGATCATCAAAGATAACTTTGACCGCCTATACGAAGAAGGCGCAGAAAACGGCACGGTTATGTGTATCCCGACCCACAATTATCAGGTCAGCTGTCCGCACCGCTTGAAAGCTTTTGAAGAAGCACTTGAATATATCACCGGTCATTCAGATGTTTGGGTGACCACTGGCCGTGAAATTGCCGAGCATTTTATTGAAAATAGCTATGACGCTGCGCTTGCTGATATTGCACAGAAGAAGGAGGTGTCATAATGCCTCTTGATAAATCTTACCTTGAATATCCTCACAGATCCCGCGGTATGGATCACGACCGATATGACTGGTCAATGCTCACGGATAGGAAGGCAGTAAACTGGCCAAATGGCAAGAAACTGGCGCTGTGGATCAATGTCAGCCTTCAGTTTTTTCCGCTTGATCAAAAAGGAGTGCCGATCAAGCCGCCGGGTGGTATGACCATGCCTTATCCGGACCTTCGCCATTATTCACTGCGTGATTACGGAAATCGTGTCGGAATATACAGACTGCTTAAGGCGTTTGATAAATATAACGTTAAGGCGACATATGCAGTGAATGCTGAGCTTACAAAACGAGTGCCTTACCTGATGTCTGCTTTGAAAGAGCGGGGCGCAGAATTTCTGGGTCACGGTTGGAATATGGACACCATTCATCACAATGACATGGAAGATGAAGCAGATATCATCAAAAGATCCCTTGATGTGTTGTCTGAATATTCATCGCGAGAAGTTTCTGGCTGGCTTAGTCCAGGCCGTTTTGAAAGCGATAAGACACCTGAATACCTGGTGGATACAGGTGTCAAATATTTCTGTGACTGGGTCAATGATGACATGCCATATGAATTTCGCACGGGTAATGGCCCACTCATCGCTATGCCGCTTTCAAATGAGCTCGAAGATCGTTTCATACTTCTTTCAAACCTTCACTCAGAGCAATCATACGCAGATCAGATTAAAGATGCAGCTGATATGCTTATCTCTGAGGCGCAAGAGCAAGGCGGAAGGGTGCTCGGTCTTTCCCTTCATCCGTGGATGATGGGACAGCCGCACCGCATAAAAGTGCTTGAAGATATTCTAGATTATTTGATGAGCAATGAAGATGTGTGGTCTGCCAGCGCTAGTGAAATACTCGAACACTGGCAGAACCAGCAATAATTAAAGCGTTTGATTGAGTTCAAAGAAGTGACCATCAGGATCAAAAACACCGACAGAACGAACTCGGACAACGCCGCCTGCTGCAGCCGGGTATTCTGCTTCTGAAAGTGGTGCACGAATGACGCATCCCATTTTCTTGGCTTTTTCATATACCTCTTCAGCGTCATCGACACCCGCAACGAAAACCGGGTTACCGTAACCAACTTTATAGGAAATTTCGGGTGCTTCCCAAACTGGGTCAAGCCATTCCAGCAGACCGATCATACCGATCACGGGATCTTCGCACTTCCACATGGTTAGATGGGTCACGTCACCTTTATTTCCAGCAGGGAGAAGGTCTCCGCCGAGGGTGATTTGATTGTCATAATATTTTGTCATACCAAGTACGCCCTTATAAAATTCAATGGATTTTTCCATATCTCTTACGATTAAGGTGGTACGTTTTAAAATTGAAGTCATCTGGTTTTTCCTAATTTTATAGAGTAATTTCTTTTTTGATCTGTTTCAAATAAATGCGGTTAATCATCGGCAGGCAGAGAAGGCCGATGGAGCCAAACACAGCGGGTACCAGAGCAACCGCGTAGCGTAGCATCGTCGGATCACCAAACGCGTCACTGATGATGCCAACAGTCGTTGGTCCAAGCAAAAGGCCGCATAGACTTATGATCATGTAGTACATAGCGATGGATTGGGCACGAATTTTGCCTGGTATAATTTTGAGGATCGCTGGAACACCTGCGGCTGTTACCGTTGCGATGCCAATAATCCCGGAAAAGGAAACAAAAAGTGCAATCCACGGATTTGGCATGAGCGGATAAATGGTGTTTAACGGGACCATGAGGCAGAAACCAACTTTAAAGACTTTCCATGCGGCGTCCTCTACACCTTTTGAATGCATCCGGTCGATAAGCCAGCCTGAAAAAAGAACGGTTGGTGGGCCGAAAAGAAGAAGACCGATTGAGTTCCTCGAACCAAATTCGGAAGCGGTCCAGCCCCAGGTCCGTTCAAACATGGCTGCGACAAAACCCTGACTATAGGCAATGATCGTCATAACGCCGACCAGTAAACTGAGGCCAAGAAACGCACCGGTATTTTCCTTATAATAAGAAAAAGCCCTGCTGAATTTTATTGGTTTTTCGCCTTCGACTTTTTTGATTTGTCTTTTTGGTTCACGAACCAGCATCATAAGTGCGCTGAGGATAACGCCGGGAGCGCCGACGATAACAAACACAATCTGCCAGGGTTTTAGACCGCCGATCAGGAACATTTCTGATGTATCAGTTGTGTTTGCCCATGACAGAATTTCTGCGCCTAATTTAAATGAAAAGGCCGCAGCGATAGAAAGCGCGCACGAATAAACGGCGATTGCTTTTGCTCGTTTTCCTTCAGGGAACATGTCTGAAATTAGTGATATGGCGCAAGGGGAGAGGGTCGCTTCACCGGCGCCAATAGCCACCCGGGCAGTAAAAAGACTGAGAAAACTTTTCGTATAACCAGAAAGACAAGTTGCCGCGGACCAAACGAACATACCCATAGCGACCAGTGTTCTTCTTTTCATATTATCGGCGAGCCATCCAAGAGGTATTCCCATGGTGGCATAAAAAATTGAGAATGCCAAACCCATAAGCAGGCCAATTTGAGTATCAGAAAGATTGAAATCCGCCTTGATGGGTTCCACAAGAAGAACGAGAATATTTCGGTCAAGGAAGGATAATATATAGCCAATTGTTAAAAGCGCGACCACATACCAGGCGTAACTGCTCGACGGATAGTCGCCGTTCTCCTCGTCTTCGGTAACTTCTGACATTTGTTTTTCCCTCTGTTTTTTTGTTATTTTGTTGCACTCAAGATGCAATAGATCACAACTAGATTACCGTCAAAATCGACGATACCAAGTTCCCTGCCAATTCGGCCGTCGTTGGTCTCCAGCCTGTCTTCTTTATATGTTTTAAGTCCCAGTGCTTTGGCCCCATCGACCGCTACATCGAAATGCTCCAGCCTCAATACGATAGCCGCCCGCCGTGGGCTCGGGACAGGATCAAGTGTGGCACCTCGAAGTTCAGTAAGTGCCAAACAGTTAGGTTCATCATCGGTGCCAAGGACGCAAAATCCCATGTCTGATCCACGTTCGATATCAAACACATCGTATGAATAACTATCTTCCGGGGCGTCCTTGCTGAAAATTACTTTAAATCCAAGAACATCACGGTACAGTTTAAGTGCGCGCGCAAGATTGGTGACTACATAATTGGCCCGTTGAAAATTGATTTTTTTGCTCATTATATGATCTCACGTTCTTTAAAACCGTCAATGTCCGCATTACTCATGTCGAGGATGCCTTTATATATTTCATCATTATGCTCACCCAGCTCAGGGCCGGTCCAACGCACAGTGGATGGTGTTTTTGAGAATTTTGGAAAAACATTTTGCATTTGTAGATTTTTAAACTGTGGATGAGCAATTTTCAGAATCGCTTCACGCGCCTTGAAATGTGGATCATCAAGCATATCCGGGGCACGGTAAATCTTGCCTTGTGGTATGCCATATTCATCAAGTTTAGCTTGGAGTTCGTCAGCAGTTAGTGTTGCTGTCCATTCGCCGATCATATCGTCCAGCTCATCCTGATTATCTCCGCGGGCGACATGGGTTTTATATTTTGGATCTTCAGCCAGTTCCGGTCGCTCCATCGCTTCTGCAAGACGGGCAAAGACAGTGTTTTGATTGGCGGCGACAAGCACCATACTTTCATCTTTGGTTGGATATATATTTGACGGTGCTATTTTGGGTAGGATAGAGCCAGACCGTTCGCGGATGTAACCGCCTTCGGTATATTCTGGGATCAGGCTTTCCATCATAGAAAGACATGCTTCATAAATTGCACTGTCGATCACTTGGCCTTCGCCAGTCATGTTTTTATGATGGAGCGCCGCCAGCGCGCCGAGGCAAGCGAAAGTTGCGGCCAAATGGTCACCAATGGATATGCCCATTCGGCTTGGTGGTGTTGATGGGTCACCAACCACGTAACGCATACCGCCCATGGCTTCACCAATGGCGCCGTACCCGGCTTTTTTGGAATAAGGGCCGTCTTGGCCGTAGCCAGACACCCGTATCATAATCAAGCCGGGATTGATTTTTTTTAGCTCCTCATAGCCAAGCCCCCAACGTTCCATTGTACCAGGGCGGAAATTTTCAAGTAGAATGTCCGACTTTGCCACCAGATCACGGATTACCTGCTGACCTTCTTCTGTGCGTAAATTTAGGGTTACAGATTTCTTATTTCTGGCAATGATTGGCCACCATAATGATTTACCGTGGGATTTTTCACGACCCCATACGCGCATGGGGTCGCCAACGCCCGGCTGCTCAACTTTAATGACTTCTGCACCGTAATCTGCGAGTAGCTGCCCACAAAAGGGTCCAGCGAGCAATTGTCCCAATTCGATGACCCTGACGCCGTTTAATGGGCCGTCAAAATTTCGATCTTTTTTGTCAGTCATTTTTTAATAATCCCACGTTTAATAGTAATAATGATATAATGATATAATATCTTGCCATTATAGTCCATCCTTGTATAGAATAAATTCAATAATAAATTAAATGCAAGTATGAGGACGGATGACCACCAATATCGAAATCGTTGAAGTGTCTGCAAGGGACGGATTACAAAGCGAAAAAGAGTTTGTTGCAACAGCTGACAAGCTTGCGTTGATCACGCGGGCCATTGACGCTGGACTTCGCCGAATCGAAGTGACAAGTTTTGTGAACCCTAAACGCGTTCCGCAAATGGCGGACGCTGAAGAACTAGTGCGGATGCTACCTGCACATGATGATGTGCGATATACCGGGCTGGTTCTCAATTACCGTGGGTTCGAGAGGGCGCGGGCATTGGAGCTTGATGAAATTGGCTGCGCCGTCGTCGCGACCGAAGCTTTCAACAAACGAAATCAAGGTGTCGAGGTCGCAGAAACCATAAAACAATGGAACCAAATGGCCGATGACGCGCACACTGCGAATATGCAGGCGCATATCATTATTGGTGCTGCATTTGGATGTCCTTTTGAAGGTGAAGTCTCGACCGATCAAGTGGTGAATATTGCAAAACAAGTGGCAAAAGCCGGGCCATCGGAAATCGGCTTGGCTGATACTATCGGTGTGGCAGTTCCAAAACAAATCACCGAAGTGATTAATGCGGTCAAGAATGAAGTGCCGGATATTAAGCTGCGCTGTCATCTTCATAACAGTCGAAATACCGGCTTTGCTAATGCGATCGCGGCTATCGACGCTGGAGTTGAAGTGCTTGATGCCAGTATTGGCGGTATCGGTGGTTGCCCGTTTGCACCGCACGCAACAGGAAATATTTCAACGGACGATCTGGTTTATATGCTGGATCGTAGCGGTATCGAAACCGGTGTTGATCTTAACAAAATTATTGAAACATCACTATGGCTGGAAACCGTCCTGAATAAGTCTGTACCTGCACAGGTGGCAAAATCAGGCATCTTTCCGCCAATAAATCAAGAACTAAGAAGAGCAAGGAATAGAATATGGATTATCGATTAGGCGTAGATGTGGGAGGGACCTTCACGGATTTGCTACTGATAGAGGATGAAACAGGACGCACTTACCGAAGTAAAGTGCCGTCTACACCTGATGACCCTTCACGGGCTGTGCTCAGTGGAACGCAAAGAATTTGTGACATGGCCGGTATAAAGCCGTCCGATCTATCATTCTTTATGCACGGTACGACCGTGGCGACAAACGCAGTTCTGCAAGGAAAATTTGCTCGTGTTGGTTTGATTGTAACCGATGGATATCGTCAGGTACTTCATGTGGCGCGCTCATTAGTGCCGGGCGGTCTCGCTGGCTGGATCATTTGGAATAAGCCGGAACCGCTAGCGCCACTTGAATGTACTATTGAAGTAGGTGAACGCCTCGATTCAGAAGGTAATGTGCTGAAGGCGCTCGATGAAGAAGGCCTTCGCAAGCGAATTCAGGTTTTAAGAGATGAAAATGTGGAGGCGGTGACTGTCTGCCTTATCAACTCATTTGCCAATAATATTCATGAAAAACAAGTTGAGGCAATCGTTAAAGAAGAAATGCCGGATATTCCGGTATCTGTTTCTTCTGACATTCTTCCTGAAAAACAAGAGTACGAGAGAGCGCTAACAACCGTGGCAAATTCCGCAGTTCGTCCAACCGTGGCCAATTATGTACGCAATCTAAAGAATGAGCTTCGCGGTCAGGATATGAACGGGCAGCTTAATTTGCTTCGCTCAGACGGCGGTCTTATGTCCGTGGAAAAATCCGAAGAACTGCCGGTGGCGCTATTGATGAGCGGGCCTGCTGGTGGTGTGACCGGTGCGGTATGGGTGGCAAAACACGCGGGATTTAAAAATATTCTAACTCTCGATATGGGCGGGACATCGACGGATGTGTCGCTGATTGAAAATGGTGTGCCCCGCCTTACTCGTGATACAGAAGTGGGAGATTTAACGGTCAGGACGTCGTCACTTGATGTAAAGACCGTTGGAGCCGGCGGCGGATCTATTGCCCACGTACCTGAACTTACGCAAGCGCTGCGGGTCGGGCCAGAAAGCGCTGGCGCGGTGCCCGGACCGGCATGTTACGGTAAAGGTGGTGATCTTCCTACGGTGACAGATGCCAACGTGGTTCTAGGCTATCTGCCCAAGTCACTGCTTGGTGGTGAAATGGATCTTGATGTGGATGCATCATCAGTGGCAGTGCAAAAAGTAGCAGATGCACTCGGCATTGGATTAAAACAAGCTGCATCCGGCATTATCGATATTGTAAACGAGAATATGTTCGGGGCGATCCGATTGGTTTCTGTACAGCAGGGCTATGATAGCCGCGATTTCGCATTAATGGCTTTTGGCGGTGGAGGACCACTGCACGCAAATGCCATTGGTAAGCTTGCGCAATCATGGCCGGTGATCATACCAAGTGCACCAGGTGTGCTGTGTGCTTACGGAGACGCGACAACGAGGATGCGTTCTGAAATGGCGCGCAGTTTTTCAAGCAGGCTAGATACGGCGGACGGCGCGGAGCTTGAAGCTGTTCTCAAACAAATGGCATCTAACGTTAGTGATGAACTTGCTGGACAAGGTGTGCCACAAAATGAGCAGGAAGTTGAATATGAAGCCGGTGTTCGATATCAGGGTCAAGGCTTTGAGGTGGTTCTACCGATCAAGCTTGATGGCTTTGCTGCTAGCGGACTTTCCGTACTTTCTGATGCGTTTCACAAAGAACATGAAAAGCTCTTCACCTTCAGACTTGATGTGCCAATAGAGCTCGTCAACTTGCGGGTTACGGTGCTTGGAAAGGCTGCAAATGTGAAGGCCAGTAAAATTGAAAGCGGTGACGGTAATCCGCAAGCGGCCTTTATTGAACATTCAACAGTATGGATAGACGATAGCGATAAGCAGGCCAGCGTCTATGACCGGGATAAACTGAGGTCGGGTGATAAAATATCAGGACCCGCCATCATTACCGAAATGGATTCGACCACACTGATTTTAAGTGATCATGTGGCAGCGGTCGATGCTTACGGTAACATTTTAATTAATCCAGCAAATTAAGGAGGTCGACATGGTTGCAAAAATTATAGAAAACAACTCTTCGCCATTTAACACTGTGGATGTCGATCCAATTACTTTAGATTTGATCGAAAATTCACTTAAAAATGCCCGGCATGAAATGGATGCGACATTGTTCCGCACCGCCATGTCACCGGGTATCCGTGAACAGGGGGACGCGTTCCCGCTGATCGCTGACCATAACGGTGCAATGCTTGCGGGGCAGTTTGGTTCCTTCATTCAAGGATTTCTTGATGGTTATGACGGCGACATCGAAGAAGGTGACGTGTTCTGGTTATCTGATCCATATACTTGTGACGGGGCGGTGAGCCACGCCAACGACTGGTTGATACTCATGCCTGTTTACCGTGAAGAACGGCTTGTGGGATGGGGTGCGATGTTTGGCCATATGACTGATGTGGGTGGTATGGTTCCGGGATCGCTTCCTACACGGGCTATCTCCATATTCCAGGAAGGAATCAGGGTCCCGCCGATCAAGCTGTATAGAAAGGGTGAGAGGCAGGATGACATTTTAAAGATCGTTCTCCATCAATGCCGTATGCCTGAATGGGCAGGCGCAGACCTCAACGCAATCGTCGCCGCGTGCCGGATGGCAGAACGCAGGGTTCTTGAAATGTGTGAACGTTTTGGCGATGATGTTTTTGTTTCCGCCACCGATAAGCTTTTAGAGCGTAATAAGCGTGCCATGGCCCATTTGATTGAAACCTCAATCGGTGAAGAAAAAGTATCTTTCGAAGATTATGTTTGTGATGATGGTCGTGGATACGGCCCCTACAAAATCAAATGTACCATGTGGAAAGAAAATGGTCGTGTGATACTGGACTGGGAAGGGACGGATCCACAGTCGGAAAGCTCCATTAATTTTCTGATGAATGAAAATATGCTCAAGATGTTCTTTGGCATATATATGATCATGGTGTTTGATCCGCAAATTTTGTTCAATGACGGTTTTTATGACCTTGTCGATGTTCGTATTCCGGAAGGGTCACTTCTTAAGCCGAAATTCCCGGCAGCACTTAGTTGTCGGACCCACGCACTTGGGCGAATTTTCGATGTGCTCGGTGCCCTTCTTGGTCAACGGCAGCCGGAGTTTTTAAGTGCGGCCGGATTTTCATCAAGCCCGCATCTTATGTATTCAGGATATGATAAAAACAGTGAATGGTTCCAGCTGTTTCAAATTGGATTTGGCGGTATACCGGGACGTCCGTTTGGTGATGGTCCGGATGGCCATTCACTTTGGCCAGGATTTACCAACGTTCCCAATGAATTTTTGGAAGCCTATTTTCCGCTTCGCATTGAACGCTATGAAAGCATTGCTGATAGCGGTGGAGCTGGTCTGAACCGCGGTGGTAACGGTATATCCATTAAATACCGCTTCCTTGAAAAAGGCACTATTTCGATCCATGATGATCGCTGGTTTATTTATCCGTGGGGCGTAAATGGCGGAAATCCTGGAATGCGTTCAACAAAAACATTGGTGCGCGCCGATGGCAAGGAAGTGGCGCTGCCGTCCAAATGTGATGATATTGAAGTCGAAAAGGACGATATACTTTATTACAATACATGGGGCGGTGCCGGATGGGGCAACCCGCTTGAGCGTGACGCTGATAAAGTAGCACTTGAAGTGAAACGGGGCTTAATAGGTATAGAAGGCGCAAGATCATACGGTGTGGTGATAAACGATGATTTTTCAATCGATGTGGCGGCAACAGATGCACTTCGCGTTGAAATGGCACCAACCATTAAGACGGACCAGATTTTCAATTTGGGGCCATCAATGGATGAGCTTCGCGCTAATTGTCTGAAAGAAACAGGGCTTGAAGCGCCCATTCAGCCAACCTGGGGTTAAGGTAAAAAAGGTAATACTATGGATGATAGGTCGAGACTAAAGGCGCTAGGTGGATGGGTTTTGTTTATCATCCCGATGCTCTTTGGTCTCTATTTCTTTTTACTTTCAACTGACAAAACGGATCTAGAGGAAGGTGCGCAGGTCAAGTTAATTGCTGGTGCCTTTGCTGCACCAGGTACGCCGTGGGATGCGGACTGGCAAATTTTTAACAAAAACCTTTTGGCCGCCAATGAAACAGGCAGCAATTTTGACGTTAAGCTATTGATCCGTGGTGAAGTGGGCGGCGAACCTATCTCTATGACGAACGTAAGGCGCAACCGAATACAGTTTGGCGGCTTTACCATTGGCGGCGGCTCAGCGGTTATTCCGGAAATGTCGGTGCTTTTGTCCCCGTATGTTTTTGATAGTTTCGAAGAGGTTGATTATGTGATGGACAATCACATGCTCGATGTTTTTCAGCCACTGTTTGCCGAAAAAGGTATGGTGCTGCTTAGGTGGGTCGAAGTGGGTTGGGCTCATATGTATGCCAGGGATCCACTAATTTTACCGCAAGATGCGAATGGGTTTAGACTGCGAACACAAGCATCTGAAGCAGCACAGGTTATGATGCTATCTCTTGGCGGTGATATTCATCAGATGGAAGTGGGTGACGTTATTCCGTCGCTTCAAACTGGTCTTATTCAGGGCGGTGAGACAAATGTGGTTATTTATGCCTTTACCGGTCTATCCAGTGAGGCGCATCACCTGACGCTTACCCAACATTCCTACGATTCAGGTGTGCTCGTTGCCAATAAGGAATGGTTTGACAGCCTGTCACCAGCGGATCAGGAACAGGTAAGAAATGCATTTCCTGCATCCGAGGAATCACGGGCAAGTGTTCGTAAAATGTCCGATGGCTTGCTTGCAAATTTGAGAAGTAATGAGGCGATAAATGTTTATGATCTCGATGATGCTCAAAAGGCAGTTTGGAAAGAAGCGACAAAAGACAATTATAAACAAATAATTGCCGAGATCGGTGGTCGGTCACAGGAAATTTATGATGCAATGATTGAGGGACGCGAAGACTATCGAAGGCGCGTTTCAAAAAAGGGCGCACAATAAATGGAAAATGCAAAAGATTTCCTTGATAAAGTCTACCGTTTTGAAAAAGCGGTCGCGGTATTTGCGTTTTCGGTAATGACGCTGGTTATTATTGCTGATGTGATTATCAGAAAGTTGGTTGGAGTTGGCATTGCTGGGGCAATGCGTATTGCCGTTTACGCGATGATTGTAACCGCGCTCATTAGCTTTGGACTGGCGTCTCATAAGGGTCGACATTTAAGGCCAAAGTTTGCTGATAATTTTCTTCCCAAATTATGGGAATTTCAAATTATTTCCCTACAGGAAAGTCTGCATGCACTGTTTTGTTTGGTGTTCGCAGTTGTCGCTGTCGGGGTTGTTTATGAAACTTATCTGCTTGAAGAAACTTCGCGAATGCTTCGCATTGTTATATGGCCGATGCAGTCGGTAATTCCGCTCGCATTCTTTGTTGGATTTGTCAGGCATGGATTATACGCGTTATATCCCGAATTAAGACCCGGCGATAACAGCGATATGGCAACAAAAGAGGGTCTAAAAGAATGATGACTTTTCTTTTTATCGCACTCATTGTTATTGGTCTTCTGCTGCGGCAACGCATTGTTGTGATCCTCGGGTTTGTTGCCGGGTGGTGTTATGTGGTTTGGGGTGATGGGGAGCTAAGCTATGTTGTCATGGACCTTTGGGCGGCGGCTGATCAGGAAGTGCTTCTGTCTATACCGCTGTTTATCCTCGCGGGTAATATTATGTCGCAAGGCAGTATTGCTGAGCGCCTTATTACCATGATGCGGGTGGCGACGGCGCCGGTTCCCGGTGGGCTGGCCATTGCAACCATTCTTTCTTGCGCTTTTTTCGCCGCGATTTCTGGATCATCAACGGTGACACTGATCGCGGTGGGTTCGATCATGTATCCGGCACTACTTAAAGCAGGTTATTCAAAAAAGTTCGCCCTCGGGTCACTTTGTGCAGCGGGTACACTTGGGATTATTGTCCCGCCAAGTATTCCGCTTATTCTTTATGGCGTCATGACCCAAACATCCATCGCGGACCTGTTCAAAGCTGGCATCGGTCCGGCGGTTTTGTTGACGGTAATGATGGGAATTTATGCGCTCGTTCGAAATAGGAAAGTGGAGCGCGGTCAGTTTCATATTTCTGAAATGATCATGGTGACTAAAAAGGGGGTATTCGCGCTCTTTATGCCCGTGCTTATTTTGGGCGGCATTTACTCTGGTCTTTTCACCGCTACAGAATCCGCTGCGGTCGCAGTATTTTATGCGGTCATCATTGAGATATTCGTTCATAAGGAAATGAACTTCGATGATCTGCAAAAGGTCATCATTGAAACGGCGACTATGCTCGGCTCTCTTATTCCGCTTCTGATGATGGCCCTTTCCATCAATACGTTTTTGGCTTATGAGCATGTGCCGCATGCCCTAGTTGAGATTATTCAGGCAAATGTCACCAGTCAGACATCATTCCTGCTGATGACCTTGGTGGGTCTACTTGTTGTTGGTTGCTTCGTTGATATTGGCTCAGCGATCCTCATTTTGGCTCCGCTTCTTGCGCCGCTTGCTTTGGCACAGGGTGTTGACCTCACTCACTTCGGCGTGGTCATGATCGTAAATCTTGAGCTGGGTTATTTGACCCCGCCACTTGGTCTTAACCTTATTGTTGCCATGGGGGTCTTCAAAGAAGACTTTTGGCTAATAGCCAAGTCGGTGCTGCCGTTCCTACTTCTTATGTTCATTGGCCTACTGATCGTTACGTTCTGGCCTTCTTTATCACTTTTCTTACTTTAGGGCTCCAAGATGTCAAATACTCAAGTCAAACTAAAATCCAAGCCAGAAGGAAATCCTAATACGGATAATTTCGAGGTTATAGCTGCCAATACTCCCGTTCCTGCTGATGGTGAAATTTTGTGTAAAACGCTTTATCTGTCGCTTGATCCTTATATGAGGGGTCAGATTAGCGGACGGCATATTTCGGGCACCATTAATCCGGGTGATCTGATGCGCGGCGAGTGCGTAGGGGAAGTAATTGATCCAAATGGTGCAGACTTCAAAATTGGCGATAAAATTACGTTTCATGGCGGATGGCAGAAGTATTTTACCGCTCCTGCAAGTGATGTAAAGCCCGTCGATTCGCGCCTGGAACCTGCCTCGCTCGCGCTTGGAATAATGGGAATGCCAGGACTAACGGCATATGCGGGAGTATTTTATCTTGGTGAATTGAAAGAAACTGATACCGTTCTTGTCTCCGCAGCGTCTGGTGCAGTGGGTTCAATGGTAGGACAGATGGCGCTCAATTTAGGCTGTCGGGTAATCGGTATTGCAGGATCAGATGAAAAGTGCGGATGGCTGCATGATACTGCAGGATTTCACGGAACAATCAATTATAAAACCGAAGAACTGGCGGACGCTATTAGACGCGAGTGTCCTAATGGGGTTGATTATTATTTTGATAATGTCGGCGGTGATATGCTTGATACTGTGATGCAGCAATTAGCCATCGGTGCACGGGTCGTTCTTTGTGGTCTTATGGCCCAATACAACACTGACGTTATTCCTCCTGGACCAAATCCGGCTACTATTATTAAAGCCCGCGCAACTGTGCGTGGTTTAGTGGTTTACGATTTCTTTGATAAAATACAGGAATTCTTAGACTACGCTATACCACTTTTGGATAGTGATAAAATAAAATATACCGAAGACGTGTCCGATGGACTTGATCAAGCGCCAGAAGCGTTCGCACGTTTAATGAACGGCAAAAATTTTGGTAAAACGATTATCAAAGTTTCCTAATTTAGTGAGTTATTTATGTTAATCCAACTTAGTTCAAGGCTTATTTTCATCAGAAAAAGGAATAGTAGTGCAAGTAAGTTTACATCAATGTACACATATCTTGTAACAATCATATGGACGATACTGACAACCAAATCACATTAAATGAACTGCAAAAATTGCCTGTTGCATCAAAAACCTATCTGGAGCCTCATCGTCTGGAACATTTTTTGGCTGCCTATGAGACGAAAAACTTTCATCATGCTGCGGCATTGAATTCAGTATCTCAGCAAGCAGTGAGTAAGGCAATTGCGAAGCTCGAAGAGGTGCTTGAAGTGAAGTTGTTTGAGCGCTTACCAACGGGAGTTAAGCCTACTATTTACGCAGATCACTTGGTCCGACGTGCTAAACTAATATTAGCTGAAAGTCGTAACGCTAGCCTTGAAATATTAGCACTTCGTGGTTATAGCAAAGGTGAAATCAGGGTAGGCGTGGGGCCGAGTTTTACGTCTCGATTGTTTCCGCGTGCGGTGAAGGGATTAAAACAACGGACAAATGATGTTGGCGTAAAATCGTATGTTGGTCTATCAAGCAAACTTATACCTATGATCCTTGCAGGTGAAATTGAGTTTGCGGTGGTCGCTCCACCACATGGAACTTATATAGATGCTGAGCTCGAGGTTGAAAAAATATATGAAGAAATCGATGTGGTAATGGGGCGTGTTAATCATCCTCTAACAGATATTCTTGATAGAACTTTGAGTGATTATGCTCGATTTCCGTGGGTTGTTCCAATGGGACTGTCCAGTATTTGGTCGGGTGTTGTTGACATGTTCGCTTCTGAGGGGGTTGATCCGCCGACAGATTTGCTCAGGTTAGATGGAATAAGGCTCGCAATTGGCCATGTTATTGAGGGTGATGCATTGAGTTTAATGCCTCACGAACTGGTGATACATGAACTCGATTCTGGGATTATGCAAGCGATTGATCACCCCAGTTTGCGTGTAACGCGTCCAGTATTGATGCTTAAACGCAAACATTCTCAACTTACACCTTCTGTGGCACTAATGTATTCTATTCTTAAGGGCGTGCTTCAACAGTACGATAATCAACACATTAACATCTGATGGTTGTCAGTTTTATAAGCTTTAGTGTTTCTTTACTGCGAAATGTTATATTAGTATATCAATATAATTAATTACGATTATGAAATAATGAATTGTATTCGGAGAGAAGAAATGACGGCTAGAGAGACGAGTAAAAAAGCTTTATATGCATCAACAGCATTAACGGTTCTGTTATCATTGCAAATAAACACTACCATAGCACAAGAGGCGGACAACGAGATTGCGGTAGATAACCGCAATACAACAGATGTTGTGGTGGTTACTGCACGTAAACGTGAGGAATTGCTGCAAGAAACGCCGCTTTCAATCACTGCATTTTCTGCAGAAGGATTAGAGCGGGCGAATATTAAGAGTATTGTTGATATCGCTGATTTCTCTCCTGGTTTCAGTTTTGCTTCGGCCTTTGGCCGACAGGGTGATCGTCCAGTTTTTCGTGGTATGTCCAGTATTCAGGGCGGTGCCAATGCATCTGTATTCGTTGATGGCGTTTATGTTAGTGGCTCAAGTCAATCCATCCTGCTCGATAATCTTGAACGCGTAGAAGTAATCAATGGCCCACAAAGCGCGCTCTATGGACGCGCGACATTTGGCGGGGCGATCAATTACGTAACGCGCAGACCAACAAATGAATTATCTGGCAGATTTACTGGAACTGCCGCTGAACACGAAAATTATGAATTATCTGGATTTTTAAGTGGCCCATTGGTTGAAGATAAGGTCTTTTTTGAAATCGGCGGAAAATATTATGATTTCGGTGGAGATTACGAAAACACATTCCCGGGACTTGAAGGTGGGAAAATTGGTGCGGAGCAAACAACCACTGTAAGTGGTGCACTACTTTTCTATCCAACTGAAAATTTCGAAATTATTGGCCGCGTCAACTACTCTGAAGATGATGATGGTGCTTATTCAATCGGATTGCAGGATGCGTCAGCTAACAACTGTTTCCTTGATGTAGCCCGTCAGTATTATTGCGGCGATGTTTCAATTCCCGCGGACGCACCGCGTCAGGAAACCGATTATTATTCTGAGGGATCAGGCGTAAGTCAAGAAACTATTCGTACTAGCCTTACCATGAATTATGATTTTGACAATGGGCACACATTGACGTCGATCACCGCTTATTCTGATGAAAACGGGCGGGTTATTCAGGACCAAACCTATGCGGGTGAAGATAATCGTGGTTTTTTCCGAATGGGTTTTATATCGGATGATATGAGCATGCGAGACGATTTCTCGCAGGAAGTGAGGTTAACATCGCCAGGTGAAAATCCATTCCGTTATATTGTTGGCGGTTATTATTACAAAGAAAATGTTGAGGTTAATTCCCGCGGCTCCGGCGATGCGCCTGACGCAGATCACGTGTTTAATGGCAGTAGTAAAGTGAGCAACTACGCTGTATTTGGCCAAGCAGAATACGATATCAACGATCAACTTAGCATCAGTGCAGAAATGCGCTATGCCGAAGACAAGCTGGAAGCGATTACAAGTGGTATGGAAAACTTTAAGGCTACTTACAAATCATGGACACCAAAAATTACTATAGATTATCAGATAAACGATGATTTTATGATTTTTGGCGTAATCGCTAAAGGGAACAAACCGGGTGATTTTAACACCAATTCAGCCCTTCCATCCGGGTTACAACTTGTTGATGAGGAAAACATTTGGAGTTATGAGGCTGGTTTTAAATCTTCGTTATTTGATGATCGGGTGGTTCTCAATATGTCTGCTTACTATCTTGATTGGACTAACCAGCAGCTTACGCAGAATTTTATTCCTGAAGGTGGAGGCTCGCCGTTCTCCTACCTTGATAACGTCGGTAAAACAGAAACATGGGGTATGGAAGTTGACACACGTATCCAACTAACGGATGCACTTTCAGTGCAGGCTATTTATGCCTATACTCATCCTGAAATTCAAAATTTTGATTTGTCAGCGGACAGTCGTCAGGAAGCGCTTAATTTTGGATTTGCTGATGGGATTGTCAAGGGTACTTTTACACCACAATCACCGCAACATACATTAACTTTGAGTAGTGAGTTTAGAACGCCAATTGCAAACATGGATCTAGAGTTTTTTGCTAGAGGTGACTTTATTTACTCCTCTACCCGTTACGCTCAAGTTTATAACTTCGCTGGAACAGGTGGCCGCAGTATTGCCAATTTTCGGGTGGGTGTGGAAAACGAGCAATATAGTATAGCACTCTGGGCTAAAAACGCATTTGACAATGAGACACCTACGTCGATCCTTCGTTATGTTGATGTTCCCAGCTTTTTCTCTAGAAGAGCTTTTGCGGTTAGCTTACCAAGGAAGCAACAATTCGGTCTTACAGGGACGTTTAAATTTTAGACGCCCTAAAATATTAACAGATATTGCTTTTTAGATAAGATATAATAGTATATCTTTAATTTATCTGGTAATGCGATCCTATTAAGGAGAGAATAATGAATATTCTAAAAAATATAAAAAAGGTGGCATCTGGTATTTTGCTCAGTGCCTGTGCGGTCTCGACGGCAATGGCGGACCAAATTGATCTGTCCACACCGGAAGGTGTTATTGAAGCAACGCGCAAGATTTATTGTCGCAGTGCGGACGAAAAACCGATGTTTTATCGATTCGAGGGAACTGCATTTGGCCGTAAACGCGGTGAAGCAGACAAAACACTCTTCCTTGTTTCTGGAATGAGCACTCGTCAATGTGTAACCGTTAAGGACGAGGTAAAAGGCGATGGTTATAAACTTGTGACCCGCGAAGTGATGCTATATATCGATCCAAAAACTGGCAAAGCGATGGACAAATGGCACAATCCTTATCTTCAACGCGACGTAGACGTGATGCATGTTGAAAACGATCCGGTAAATCAACGCCCGAGCTTTCCATATGATGCTGAGGGTAAGCCAGCAGCGCGCTGGTTTGGTAAGGAAATCGGTGACAGCTGGTTCATGAACCTCACCGTTCCGCTTTTCTATCACAATCCGATGCAGGGTGATTATCAGAAATATGTTGGTGGTGCATATCATGCTACCGAAATGTTCAGCTTCATTGGCAAGACCGCCGATCTTTTAGATGGTGATAAAGACGTGGCAAATGTTGACGTAGCATGGTCAAGGATTTCAGAGTGGCTGCCATGGATGGAAATGCAGGGTCGCGAAGGATTGTTTTACGTTAACGCGATCGGTAAAAGTGTAGAAACGTTTGATGGATTGCCAGACGTGATCAAGGATTATATCAATGAACATGTTCCAGAGTATAAGACGCCACCTCCTGGTGATGATATGCGTCCAAATGCAACCACGTGGACTGTGTTTAAAGATCGCAATGATCCAGCGCGATTACCGTTCGGAGGACATAATTAACAGTTGTGAGTGAAAAGACGCTTTTCGATAAATTGTGGAATAGCCACACCGTTGCTGATCTTGGCGATGGTGTGGCTTTACTTTATATCGACCGGATATTTCTTCATGAACGTACCGGAAGCATATCGTTAATAGGGCTTGAGGATGAAGGACGTGCAGTCGCCAATCCTGAAAAAGTGTTTTGCACAATGGATCATATTATTGATACAGTCCCGGGCCGTAGCGACACTACGACGATGGAAGGTGGCCGTGAATTTATTGAAATGACACGACAGGCCACGGCACAAGCCGGTATTAGACTATTTGATATTGGCGATCAACGACAAGGTATCGTTCACGTAACATCGCCTGAACAAGGTATTGTACTTCCTGGTTTAACACTTGTTTGCCCGGATAGTCATACCTGTACCCAAGGGGCATTTGGTGCTCTCGCATGGGGTATTGGTTCGACTGAGGCCGAGCAGGCGCTTGCCACCAATGTACTAAGGGTGGAAAAGCCGAAAAACATGCGAGTCACATTTGACGGTGAACTGTCTGCCGGCGTGACAGCAAAAGATATGATCCTTCATTTGATATCGGCATACTCGACTTCAGGCGCCGTGGGATATGCTGTTGAGTTTGCAGGCACTGCAGTTTCTATTTTATCTATGGAAAGTCGCATGACCCTTTGCAATATGGCGGTGGAGTTTGGTGCATTTACTGGAATGATCGCGGTCGACGAGAAAACCGTTGATTACGTTGAGGGTCGTCCTTTTACTCCGCAAGGCGCCCTGTGGGATCAGGCGGTAAAAGATTGGGAAGATCTAAAGTCTGACTCCGGTGCAAAGTTTGATAAAGAAATTGTAGTAGACGCAAGTAAAATAAACCCAACCGTTTCTTGGGGGACAAGTCCGGGACAATCCATTGCCATTGGTGAAACAATCCCATCACCGGAGAGTTTCACAGAGCGAAACCAAAATATTGCAACCAAAAATGCGCAAAAATATATGGCGGTTACTCCAGGTACACGCCTCAATGATCTTAAAATTGATGCAGCCTTTATTGGGTCATGCACCAACAGCCGACTGACCGATCTAAGGCGGGTAGCTAAAATTTTGCAAGGCCGAAAAGTGGCCAAAGGCATACGTGCTATTTGTGTTCCGGGTTCGACGAAAGTCAAGCAGGACGCCGAAGCAGAAGGGCTTGATCAGATATTTAAAGACGCCGGATTTGAGTGGCGGGAGAGCGGTTGCTCAATGTGTTTTTTTGCAGGCGGTGAAAGTTTTGGTTTTGAGGAACGGGTGATCAGCAGCACCAACAGAAATTTTGAAGGACGGCAGGGGCCAAAAACGCGAACGCATATAGCAAGCCCTGAAACGGTTGCCGCTTCCGCTATTGCCGGTCATATATGCGCGGCCGCTGATCTGGAGGAAGTATGATGGAGGGCTTCCAAACAATAAACTCTAAAGCGATCCCTCTTTTGCTGATTAACGTCGACACCGATGCGATTATTCCGTCACGGGAAATGAAGCGTGTCTCAAAAAGAGGACTTAGCGAAGGATTGTTCGCAGGGTGGCGTTATAAATCAAATGATAGCCGAGAACTAGAGCCTGATTTTATTCTTAATGATCCTGAGTATAACGGTGCCAAAATACTGTTGGGTGGGGATAACTTTGGCTGTGGGTCAAGCCGTGAACACGCGGTGTGGGCGCTGCATGAATATGGAATTCGGGTTATAATTGCGCCTTCATTCGGGGCAATTTTTTATAAGAACTGTATTCGTAACGGTATTTTGCCCATCCTATTATCCGATCAAAACATTGAGCCATTATCCGGCAAGGAACTTAAAATAAACCTAGAAAATCAATTGATTAATGACGATATATCATTTGAGATCGCGCCCGCAGATAAAGAAATGCTGCTTGACGGACTTGATGACATCGAATTAAATTTAAAGCATGTCGATGACATTAGATCATTTGAAAATAATGACCGTGTAAAGCGTCCGTGGGCCTATTTGTAGGAATTCAAATAATATTTTTCTTGGCAAGCTTTGCTATCGTCTCTGTTTGAGCTGAGATAAAATGGGCGCGGTCGGGTATTTTATGATTGCCATTTTCATCTAGTAGGGCATTTGCTTTCTGACTGCCTTCGCTAGAGTAAGTTTCAGCGAACATTTCAAATCGTTGGCGAGCTAGATAGTTGCTCATGCCCGGTCTTCTGCGGTATTTGCGAAGCGCATGAAGATCAATGCAATCATTAGCGGTCATGGTTTCTCCGTACCCGGCCTCGGTCATAATCTGACCCTTATAATTGATGACGGCTGAGCGGCCATCAGTTGAGCTTTTTGGAAGTTCATGGCCGCGGATTGAACCGGAATTTGCGGAAATAACATAGGCCATATTCTCAAGCGCACGTGCTTTTCGGGCGATCTGTTTTGGTGTCTCGCTCATGTTGCCCATTTCCCCGGTGGAGTGGAGGAAAACCTCCGCACCGCGCATGGTAAGGCAGCGGGCGATTTCAGGGTAAAGAATTTCTTCCGATGCAATGGCGGCTAAATTTCCAATCTCAGTTTTAGCGACTGGAAATACGCCATCCATGCCGTAAATATCCAAATATTTATCCCATACGTCATGTGGGGTTGGTGCAAACATGCTGTTCAGTCTTCGGTATCTTAATATAACATCGCCGCTCGGGCCGATGATGAAACAGGTCTGGAAATATAGGCCGGGAAAATGGTCATCAAGTTCGTAGGCATTGCCTGCCAGATAAATATCATTATCTTGTGCTATCTTGCCGAGCGCTTCATATTCCGCGCCGCGGACTTCGATACAGGCCTTTTTTGCCCAACCTTCGATGGTATCGCCCAGCGGATAAGCGGTCAGGAAATATTCAGGCAGGACGATGACTTTGCTATCGGGGCCAACGAAACGTTTGCTGGCGGGTATTTCACGTTCCAGCCGTTTTATTGTTGCGTTCATAACCACCTGAGCTTCTACGCGGTCAGTACAGTCATTAATAGCATCAACGGCCGTTTGTAGCGCAATGCCGTAATAAGAAGGTCCTAGTATTTTTTGTTCGTCAGACATAATTTTTTATAACTCAATCAGTTCAATTAACTCGCCAGCCGATCCAACACAGCAGGCGCTGCGCCGGCCACTGTAACCTGCACCGGAGAAAGGTTGCGGCAAGGTGAGAAGCGGTACATTTACCTTATCCAGATCTTCTACCATATATGTGGTTATGGCAATACCCGGTTCCAACATACCGTCATTTCTTGGCCTGACAATTGTTCCTTCAGGGTATTGATCAATTTCATTGTTCACTACCCGATCATTGCACGACATACATAGAAAATGTTTGGTGTCATCCGGAAGATCAAACGCATTATTGAGAACACTATAAGGAATATGGAAGGTGTTGCCTTCTGCCCATCCAAAGGCATCCACATAAAACTGTACCGCCTCTTTCACATCTGGTGTGGCAAGGATCATGATAAATATATGATCTACAAAAGACTGGGCCATTGGCAGATCATATGCAGGCAGATTGCCGCGCACTTGATTTAGATAAAAAAGCTCTTTTGAAAGACCAACCGCCTGCATGGGATAAATGGCGTCACTAAAGTCAAATTCGGTGGGCTCACCAATAATCTCAAATGGACTATCTTTAAGTTTCTCGTGAAGCTCGTCGGCGTCTGTCACGGTGATTTCAATAGCATTCCATCCGAAGCTTTTCAGATATTCATATTCCGGAACGTCGTCATTTTCCACCAGACGAATATAAACTTCTGCACCGCTTTCAGGGCCGGTAATAATTTGTCTGCGTCCCGCCATCTTTGGGGTCCCCCAAGATGTGGCTTGTGCTTCACTTACTGTGCTTTCTTCAATAATTTTATAGCCAAAATGATCCTGATAACTTTTGCAGGTGGCGTTGATATCCGGTGCACTGACCGTGGCCATTTTGATGCGACCTTCAGTGTCACCGTTTTCTCTTGTGATAGCCATTTAGGTTCCCTTTATCTTTATGTTTAAGGTAGATGATTTATTTGTTTGGTAAAAATGGCAATGACAAATATCATTATAGGTCTCTAAATCGTTGTTATACTTTGTTTCGTTATGCCCGTGAACCTTAAGAAAGAAAACTGACAGATGAGCGAATTTGCACCACTACATGAGAAACTTGTGGAAATATTAGGTGATCAATATGTCCTTACTGATGACGGCGAGTGCCGTCTTTTTTCGCAGGATGTTTTTAGTGAAGCAGCTTATGTAGCCCACGCCGTTATTCAGCCGGGAAATATTGCTGAATTATCAAAAGCGATTAAAGCGGTGACAGGCGCAGGTTATGCTATTTTCCCACGCGGAGGCGGTATGTCTTATACGAGCGGATATCTACCGAGCCAGGAAAAATCCATATCGCTCGATTTATCGCGGATGAATGGGATTGTAGAGATAAACCTTGAAGATAGGTACATTACCGTCGAAGCAGGCTGTACCTGGGCGCAAATTAACGAGGCTCTTAAGGATGATGGTGTTAGGCCACCGTTCTGGGGGACGCTTTCGGGACTTAAATCGACAGTCGGCGGTGGTGTCAGTCAGAACAGCCTTTTTTTCGGTAGCGGTCTTTATGGCTCAGCGGTGGATAGCGTGATCGGGCTTGAGGTGATTGCAGCGAACGGAGAAATTATTCGCACCGGTTCAGCATCTATAAAAGGCGGAAACGCGTTTTTCCGTCATTACGGCCCTGATTTAACCGGAATATTCCTTGGCGATACTGGTGCGCTCGGTGTTAAAGCAACTGTCACATTAAAGCTGATGGTAAATCCAAAATACCGTGAATTTGGATCATTTAGTTTTGATCGATACGAAGATATGCTTCCGGCGATGAGTGAAATTTCGCGTCGAGGCCTTGCCAGCGAAAGTTTCGGATTTGATCCATATTTACAAGCGCAAAGAATGAAGCGGGAAAGTCTCTCCAAAGATATCAAAAGCCTGGCTGGGGTTTTAAAAGCCAGTGATGGTGTGCTTGATGCCGTTAAGAAGGGAACTAAGCTCGCGCTCGCAGGACGTGGATACATGAAAGACGTTTTATACTCGTTTCATACAACCAGTGAAAATCGCTCAAAACAGGCGGCACAGGCTGACATGGCAGAAATAAGAGAAATAGCCATAAGTGCGGGTGGTAAGGAAATAGAAAACAGCATTCCCACACTGATAAATGCCAATCCGTTTTTACCACTAAATAATATGATCGGACCAGAAGGTGAGAGATGGGCACCCCTGCATGGTATGACCGCTCACTCAAAAGTCGTTGAACTTCATGCGGCTGTGGAGAAGTTGTTCGCCGCGAATGCTGAAAAAATCGCTGAGTATGATGTTGGTGTAGGATACATGTATTTAACGGTTGGGGCGGGGGCTTCGTTAATTGAACCGGTATTTTTCTGGCAAGATGCGCTTAAAGAACTGCATCTCATGTCCGTCGAAAAGAACCATCTCAACTCATTGAAAGGCTTTGAGGAAAATCTGGAAATACGCGAATTCGTTGCGGGGCTGCGAACCCAGCTGATCAATCTGTTCAAGGACCACGCAGCGGTCCACCTGCAAATCGGAAAGACCTACCTCTTTGCAGAAGGTTTGCAAGAGAACAGTTTCAATATGATCAGGTCTATTAAGAATTACACGGACCCGAAAAACCTGATAAATCCCGGCTCACTTGGACTATGAAATATTCTCAGTTCTATATTTTAAACTCACTGATAAATCCCACATTCATCTGACAATTCCCTGTTAATATTTTAGGGAAAATGTGATTGAATCCGCTGGCTTGTGCTTCTTATTCTCAATCCTATCTTGTTTTTTAATAATCAATCCAATATGTAAACGGCGGTGACAAACTAGTCCACTGAAGCGGCGATATTATATTGCTGCG
>CALDNY010000296.1 GCA_937914685.1 uncultured Kordiimonadaceae bacterium | reverse complement strand
CGTTTCCTCTGGCTTCGTTTCCTCTGGCTTCGTTTCCTCTGGCTTCGTTTCCTCTTTAACAACTTCTTCTAGCTTCGTTTCTTCTTTAACGGCTTCTGTTGGCATTGTCGCTTTGAGGGCGACTTCTTTTTCTTCTTCTGCGGCTCTTTTTGCTAAAATATTTGCTGCGGCCTCAGCACTATATTCTTTGGTGACATACCCTAGGTAATTCATAATTTCTATAAAATCATCGCCGCTGGTTCCCACCAAACTCATCAAATTAGGGTCAAATTCAAATGGCCCTTTCATAGAGACTTCGCGGGCGGCATTAGCAAGTCTTTCTAACATATCAAGGCGCACAGCGTTATTACCCACAACCCGGTATCCTGATACTTCATAAAAAGTTCGTGGGGCATTTTTGTCTATCTTAATAGTACAAAGTCCCGCAGGGGGAATATTGGGCAAATTATCCTGATCATTATAAAGAGCCCAAAGAAATAAGCGGATTTGGGCAGGGGCGGGCTTTAACAGATTTGGAATATAAAGGCTGGCCGCGCCAAGCCAGATTCCAAGTTTTTTGATTTGAAAACGCCCATCGCGATCAACATCTTTAAAATCTTTGGCAACAAGACGACGTGGAATTGTGCCTAGTTTTTCGACCATTTGAAAAGCTATGCCGCGCGCCATACCGCTAAGACGTTCATTCCCTTCTTCATCCTTTGCGCCGTTTACGGCTTCTTCTAAGGCAAAAAGTGGCGCAAGTGTTTCACCAATATGAGCCTCCAACCAGCGATTCAATTTTGCTTGAACTAAATTTAAAGCGTCCCCTTGCAACGTAGGTGTCGGAATCACAACGGCTTTTGGTGTTAAAATTGAGGGGCCTTTTTCAACACGACCGACCACAACTCCGCGCCAGTTCAGGGTGCTTCTGGTGAGGGGGTCACCAAAAATAAGGCTGATTTCACCCTCTTCGGCTAGGCTAAATTCTTCGGCGCGCCTTTGGATCTCTTGTGTCAACACTTTACCAGCGGCACTGCGCAAGGTTTTGCTATCCTCGCCAAATGCCCCTTCGTCTTCCTTAAACTGAAAACCTTCTATAGTTCCGATGAAATGTTCTTCAACATAAACACTGCCATCCGATTCAATATTTGCCATTAATTTTCCTTTTTGGCGTAATTCCCGCATTAACACAGAGGTCCGTTTATTAACGAACCGTTGTTTCAAGCGTTCATGTAGCGCATCTGATAGCCTATCTTCAATATCTCTTGTTGTTGTTTGCCAATATTTTTGTTTTTCGCACCAGCCATTTCGATTGGTAATATAGGTCAAAGTACGGATATGAGCAATACGTGTTGATAAAGCATCTATGTCGCCGTCCATTCGTTGTAAGGGTTGAACCATTTGACCAAGCCAATCCTCACTAATCAGACCATTATTGGCGGAAACCTGCCGAAAAATTTCACTGCAAAGTTTCACATGCTCATCATCAGAAACCTGTCTGAAATCGGGAATTTGACAGACTTCCCACAATATTTTTACCGCCGCAGGACCACCCAAATAAGATTTAATCTCTGGATCATCTGCTAATTTTGCAAAAGTGCGCATATCCTGCTTTTCGATAGTGCGGGTTAGTCCAAAACGGTCTGGAACAGCGTTTAAAGAACGAATCACCGTATCGGCGCGGCTAAAATCAAGAAATACATTGCGCCATTGCAAAATAGTCTGTGGGGCGAATTGATGATTTTCTATACTATAGACCATTTGTGGGCTTAAACCCGTTTGATAATCCGCCCCTTCGCTCATGCAGCCAAATGTTCCGTTATTCATATATCTTCCCGCGCGCCCGGCGATTTGTGCAATTTCAGCAGATGTTAATTCTCGCATTCCCCGACCGTCATATTTTGACGTTGCCGCAAAGGAGACGTGATCAATATCCATATTCAAACCCATGCCGATGGCGTCCGTTGCCACCACATAATCCACATCACCATTTTCATAAAGTTCTACTTGTGCATTTCTTGTGCGCGGACTTAAAGCGCCCATGACCACTGCTACACCGCCTTTTGAGCGGCGTAGCATCTCTGCATAAGCATAGACATTGGCACTGCTAAAAGTGATAAGCGCGCTTCTGCGAGGCAGGCGGCTTATTTTTTTGGGATCTACATAAATCAATTCTGAAAATCGCGGCCGGTTGATAAATTCCACATCCGGGATCAGCCTTTTGATGAGAGAATGTATCGTTTCAGAGCCAAGGAACATGGTTTCATAACGGCCCCTAGCCCTAAGTAAACGATCCGTAAAAACATGCCCTCGATCAAAATCAGACGCCAACTGCACTTCATCAATAGCCATAAAATCAACGTCTTTTTCGATGGGCATACTTTCAACAGTACAGACATAATAGCGGGCGTGGGGCGGTATAATTTTTTCTTCGCCCGTAATCAAGGCCACATGAAGAGCCCCTTGTCTTGCCACGATGCGATCATATATTTCCCGCGCCAACAAACGAAGCGGCAGGCCGATCATACCAGAATTATGACCAAGCATTCGTTCAACCGCAAGGTGGGTCTTGCCTGTGTTGGTCGGGCCAAGGACGGCCTTAATATGGCTTTTACCTAATCGCGCTTGGTTTGATATATCTTTCATGGGGCGGGACTTAGCACAATGGTCCTTATCACTGCAAGAAAATCATCTATTGTATTTCTTTAAAATTTCGCGAACTTTATCAACGGGCAGTTCATTAACGGTTTTAATTTCTCCGCTTCTGACATCCTTTGTTGTAACAGTGGTCGCCATTAATAAAGAATTTAAAATAGCCTCTTCTGTCGCTTCATTAACGGCTTGAAAAAGCGGTGAGACGCGATTGTTTGGAATATCCTCTATTGTTGCCTTTTGATTTCGCTGTATTTTCGTTCTGCGAACACTGTCCGCGGTTGAAAAACTTATTACATAATCACCGCTACCATTGGTCATGGAGGACCCTGTGCGAGCAAGGCCAGTCAGGGCGCGCTCAGCAAGGCGGCGTAAATTACGGTCCGACAAGGGGGCGTCCGTTGCCACAATCATCATAATTGAACCATCGGCCACATCACTATCCACATATTCCTTCAAATAAAATTGATTAAGTTCTTCGCCAATCGGCACACCGTCCATCATAAGAATACCGCCAAAGTTACTCTGAATAAGCACACCGACCGTATAGCCGCCTAATTCTGCGGGCAAAACTCGCGATGAGGTGCCAATGCCGCCTTTCCAGCCAAAGGCCACTGTACCCATACCCGCGCCAATAGATCCTTCACCAACGATACCGCTTTTGGCATTTTCGATGGCTTTAATGATAATCTCTGGCGTCAAATGACGTCCGCGAATATCATTTAAGTTAGCGTCATTAGTCTCGCCCACGACCGCATTAACACTGCGTACTGCTTCGTTCCCTTTTTGCTTTAATGTCCAGTCTATAATCGCATCGGCCGCCCGTGGCACATTTAAAGTATTGGTTAGCACGATCGGCGTTTCGATTTCCCCTAATTCATGAATTTGACTATAGCCCATCATTTTACCAAAGCCGTTACCGATCACGGCTGCCGCTGGTACTTTATCCTGATAAATATTACCGCCGTGAGGCAAGATCGCCGTCGCCCCTGTGCGAATGCTATCCCCTTTATTTAAAGTGACATGTCCAACCAAAACGCCTTTTACATCTGTAATGGCATTATATTTTCCCGTTTTTAAAATACCCGGCTTGATGCCTAAGTCGCGCGCCCTAACTTGTTCGGCCAAAGAAAGCTGCGATAATGACAGAAAAACAAGACAAGTTGATATCAAGGTTAAAGTGAAAGTTTTAAACATAAGGTTCAATGCTCCATATTTTTTCAAAGACTATAAATTAGAGTACAAAAAATTAAAGTACAGAGAATTTAAGCACAGACTATAAATTAAAGTAATGTCTGATGAATTTGGCTTTTATATCACATAAACTACGATTAAATGCATTTTTAGCTGAACAAATGTCTGTTTTTATATAGTAAAATGTCTTTTAATAGTATATTGTTCATAAATTTATAAATAGGTGAAAAATATGGATTTACAGAAAAGTGAGAAAAAACTTCTTGATCTCCTTAAAATCAACAGCAGAATGAGCGCGGCAGAGCTTGGGCGTAAGCTTAACCTTGCCAGATCGACCATTCATATGATGCTGGGTCGATTGGAAGAGAAAGTCGTTGATTGTTATACGGTAAAACTTAAGTCTCAAGCCCTTGAGAATGATGCGCGCTGTTATGTAACAATCACCCGCGACCCCAAGAAAACTGCGCAAATAGAACAAGCTCTCTATAATATGGCAGAAGTTGATTGCTTGGCCACGGTTGCAGGTTCTATTGATTTTATGATCTTGGTTCGTACTGACAATAACCATCAAATGGACACGGTTCTTACCAACATTGCCATGCTCGATGGGGTGATAAATACAGAAAGTCATATTATATTATCATCAAAGTTCAATAGGATACCATAATTAACACTCATTAAGCATTAATTTAACAAAAATTGTTCTAATTAGATTGACTTTTGTTCATTTTACCAAGTATATAGTTCATATACTACATTTAAAGAGCATAAAAATTTACGAAGCATATATATAACTGAAATATCTCCTTATATTTTTGAAATCATAAACATTCGTTGTCATTTATCCAATGTGAAAAGAAAATGTCAAAACCAATTTAATGTTGCCGACAAACAGCAACTCCTGTTACAAACCAAATCAAATTAGCTACATACTTTAAAATAGGAATATAAAAATGATGAATACCCAAGAAATATACGATGCTTTAGGATTAACCGATGCCGACGTTAAAGGCGGAGATCTTAAAGTCTATAGCCCCACTGACGGTTCAGAAATTGCCGCCGTTAAAACAGACAGCGTTGAAGAGACTAAATCAAAAATAGCCCAGTCAGTTACCGCTTTTAAGGCATGGCGTAAAGTTCCAGCCCCGCGCCGCGGCGAGCTTGTTCGTATCCTTGGTAATATTCTGCGTGAAAAGAAAGGGGCGTTAGGCGCTCTCGTTACTTTGGAGTGTGGTAAAATTTACCAAGAAGGCTTGGGTGAAGTTCAAGAAATGATCGATATTTGCGATTACGCCGTTGGGCAAAGTCGCATGTTGCATGGTCTCACCATTGTATCTGAACGCCCACTTCATAAAATGCGTGAAATCTGGCAACCGTTAGGCCCTGTTGGTATCATCAGTGCCTTTAATTTTCCAGTGGCTGTTTGGTCTTGGAATGCGGCATTGGCACTTGTCTGTGGTAACAGCACCATTTGGAAATCTTCAGAAAAATCACCGGTAACCGCGCTCGCGTGTCAAAAACTTTTTGAGCTTGCTTGTGCCGAATTTGGTGATGATGCGCCAAAAGGTCTTTCGCAAACCCTTACCGGCGACAGAGACATCGGTGAAGCCCTCGTTGCCAGTGAAAGTGTCGCATTGATCAGTGCAACAGGAAGCAGTGCAATGGGCCGTATTGTTGGTGCGAATGTTGCAAAACGTTTCGGCAAATCAATTCTGGAACTTGGTGGCAACAACGCTATCACCGTTTCAAAACATGCTGATCTTGATCTTGCTTTCCAAGGGATCGTCTTTGGCACAGTCGGCACTTGTGGACAACGTTGTACCACAACAAGACGCTTGTTTGTTCACGATGATGTTTATGACGCTCTGATCCCGCGCATTAAAAAGGCATTTGCTGGTGTTTCTATTGGCAACCCGCTTGATGAAGGGACTTTAATGGGTCCATTGATTGACGAAGACAGCTTTAACAATATGCAAAAAGCTCTTGAATTGGCAAAAAGCAATGGCGGCGTAGTCACTGGTGGTGGTCGCGCTATACAAGAAGAATATCCAAATGCCTATTATGTTAATGCCGCACTGGTAGAGATGAAGGGTGAAGTCAATAATGTTAAAACAGAAACATTCGCCCCTATTTTATATGTCTTTAAATATACAGACCTAGATGATGCCATCTTCCGTCAAAATGATGTGCCACAAGGGCTTTCTTCTGCAATTTTTACGACGAATATTTTGGAAGCTGAAATTTTCACATCAGAAGTCGGCAGTGATTGCGGTATTGCCAACGTTAATATCGGCACAAGTGGTGCTGAAATCGGTGGTGCTTTTGGTGGTGAAAAAGAAACCGGTGGTGGACGCGAAAGCGGTTCTGACGCATGGCGTGGCTACATGCGCCGCATGACAAGCACTGTCAATTATTCAACTGAATTACCCCTTGCTCAAGGCATTAAATTCGACACTGAATAATATTTAAGAGCTAAAAGCTTTAGAAATAAATTTTAAACTATGTTCTGGTCCGCTGGCGATTGATTTTTCACCCAGCGGATCAGTTATTTTAGACCAGTTTTCAGCGATCATCTCGCCACTTGCATCATTCCCTAAATATAGAGCCTCACTTTCAACAATACGCGCCCGGGCAAAACTGCCGCCGCCCGCCGAAATAATTTCCCCGTTTGGTGCCTCTTTTGCACTCAGATAAACAATAGCGGGGCTAACAAGGTCAGGGTTTAAAATTTTCAAGGCTTCCTCAGGCATTAAATTTTCGGTCATCTGTGTCGCGGCAATAGGCACGACTGTATTGACGTGAATATTGTATTTTTTAAATTCAAGCTTAAATGTATTCATAAGACCGACAACGCCCATTTTAGCGGCGCCATAATTACTTTGACCAAAATTTCCATAAAGACCACTAGAAGACGAAATCATGATAATGCGGCCATATTGTTGGTCCTGCATGGTCGCTAACACGGCTTTACTCGCATTAACACTACCCATAAGGTGGACATCCATAACCGCTTTAAAATCCTCTAATTGCATCTTAGCGAATGATTTATCCCGTAATATTCCGGCATTATTAACCAAAATATCAATACGACCGTAAGCGTCAATCGCCTGCGCCGCCATTTTTTGCATATCTTCATTAGAGGCTACATTGCCATTATTAGCGATGGCCTTGCCGCCGTTTTTAATGATTTCTTCTACAACAGCTTGAGCATTATTCAAATCATTAATAACCACCGATGCCCCCCGTGCCGCCAAGGCAAGAGCATAACTACGACCCAATCCACCACCCGCACCCGTGACAATGGCAACTTGATTTTTAAAATCAAAAAACATATTTTTTATCTCCTTTTATTTTCTTTGATTTATATCATATTATTTTGTTTCATTAAGGAATAAAATCCTTTAAGAGTAAATGATATTAAGAATTATAATCAACTAGCGATAAATACAGAATGACTAAATATTTAACGGATCTAAAAATTGGACAAATCAGTAAGGTTAAAGGTTTCGATACGTCTCGCCTTGCCGATCAACTCTTCGCCGCCGACTTAGAAGACAGGTTGCTCGAAATTGGCTTTGAAGAAGGATTAAGTGTTGAGCTTTTGCATCAGGGCCCCATTGGCCGTGATCCTCTTGCTGTTAAAATTGGTAGCATGACCATAGCCTTACGCAGAGCAGAAGCGGACGCTATCATCATAGATGCATTAGAGAATAATTCATGAGCGCGCTTAGAGCAGCACTGATCGGTGCGCCAAATTCAGGCAAAAGTTCACTTTTTAATACCTTGACAGGAGGCCATCAAAAGGTAGCCAATTACCCCGGTGTTACGGTCGAGCGCCGTTCAGGCATCGTCACAACCCAAGCAGGACACCATATTAAACTTGTCGATCTACCGGGCATTTATAGCCTTCATGACCGCAGTTTGGACGAAAAAATAACCCGAGAAATTATCACCGGCGTTCACCAAAGCGAACAACAGCCCGAAATATTAATCTGTGTTGTTAATGCATCCAATTTACGGGTTCACCTTCGTCTGGTGCTCGAGCTTAAAACCCTTGGTCTGCCGATGATCATTGCCCTGAATATGCATGATCTTGCGACGCGAGACGGTATTGAAATTGATGTTAAACGATTATCAGAAGAATTGAACCTGCGGGTTATTACCACCATTGCCGTGCGCCGCAGTGGTATAAATGCTTTAAGGGAAATATTAGACCGTGATCGTTCTTCTTATGAAAAACCAATAAATACATTATCAGACACCTCAACTCGAGCATTACAAAAAGAAGCCGGACGCATCACTAAATTAGTACAAATTGCCGAAGGAGGGGAGCATAAATTAACCCGTACTCTGGATAATATTGCCCTCAATCCCGTCGTAGGCCCGATTTTATTTTTTGCGATCCTGTTTTTTATGTTCCAAGCGGTCTTTAGTTGGGCCGAGGGACCAATGGACCTGATAGAGGGCGGCTTTGCCAGCTTGGGTCAGCTGATTAATGAGCATCTTCCTGATAATTGGATTAGGGGGTTATTGACCGACGGCGTGATCGCCGGAGTTGGTAGCGTTTTGGTGTTTTTACCGCAAATTATTATCTTGTTTGTTTTTATTCTTATCATGGAAGCGAGTGGCTATATGGCACGGGCCGCTTTTATTATGGACAAACTGATGGCCAAGGTTGGCCTTAATGGTCGGGCCTTTATACCGCTATTATCCAGTTTTGCCTGTGCTATTCCGGGCATTATGGCAACGCGAACCATTGCCAATCACCGTGACCGCATTACCACCATCATGATTGCCCCCTTGATGACGTGCTCAGCGCGACTTCCTGTTTATACGTTATTAATAGCGGCCTTTATTCCCAATAACACCGTCATGGGGTTTTTCGGTCTTCAGGGCGTTGTTTTCTTTGCCCTTTATATGGCGGGAATCATAAGCGCAATTATCGTCGCCGCCGTCATGAAAGCCACCATTACCAAAGGAACATTACAGCCATTTTTGATGGAGCTACCCAAATATCAGTTGCCACGAATAAGCCATATCCTCATTGGTTTATGGCAACGGGTTCGGGCTTTTATCAGGCGGGCAGGAACCATCATCCTTTATATGTCGATTGCGCTATGGGCGCTGGCGCTTTATCCTCATGCCCCTAAAGGGGCCACAGAACCTGATATATTTTATAGTTACGCTGGAATTATTGGCCGCACCCTGCAACATATTTTCGCGCCGCTTGGCTTTAATTGGGAAATATCCATCGCCTTGGTTCCCGGCATGGCCGCCCGCGAAGTGGCCGTCAGCGCCTTAGGCACGGTTTACGCTTTACAAGGTAATGAAGATCAGGTTACCCAAAGTCTGTCTTCGATTTTGCAAAATCAATGGCCGTTACCAACGGCGCTTGCGTTCCTCACATGGTATGTTTATGCGCCCCAATGCTTCGCCACCCTCGCCACCGCACGGCGCGAGACCAACAGTTGGGCTTGGACCGCCTTTATGACAGGATATCTTTTTGCCCTTGCTTATCTTATGGCTTTCATTGTCAATATTTCAGCAAAAGCCCTTTTGGCATAATTAAGTTTTCTTAAAAATTTATTTTCCCTGAACCAGCTTATTACGCAAAATACCAACGCCTTCTAATTCGATCTCATAAACATCGCCCGGTTCCATTTTTCCTGTCGATCCCATAGTTCCAGACCAGATCACATCGCCGGGCTCTAGGGTAAAATATTGTGATATATAATGAACCATATAATTCATATTAAAAATCATTCCTGATGAATTGGCGGCTTGGGATTTTTTACCATTGAGACGCCCCTCAATATCAAGGTTGTTATAATCCAGACCAGTGACAAGTTGTGGCCCTACCGGATTAAAGTTATTTGATCCCTTAGCACGAAGCCACTGAATATCATTTGCCTGCCAGTCCCGTTCTGAGCCATCATTACCAATGGTTACACCAAAAATATAATCACCCGCCTCTTCGAGGGGGACATTTTCAGCACGCTTGCCAATGACCGCCACCATTTCAGCTTCATAATGAAAATTGACACTGCCCGCAGGACGCACAATGTCATCTTCTGGGCCAATGATCGAGCCTACGGGGACAGTAAACAGGCCCGGTTTTTTTGTGGTGTCTTTAGTGATGCCAAAGGTTTCTTTTTTATGATCGCTATAATTAAAGGCGGTCATAAAAGCGAGTTTTGGATCTACTGGTGCTTTTAATTTAACATCCGCTCTTTCAATCAACTTTCCCGTAGGGACGCCGTCCAAATAAGGCGCGGCACTTAACTGGTGGATGGTCGAGCCGATGATTTGCCCCCATGAGGTCACACCATTTTGTTGATAGCGAACATAATTTTCCGCATAAGCACTAGCCGCCATGCTACAAGCCGCAATAATCGCAGCCGCAATAACCGTAATCTTCATTTTATTTTCCTTGAACCACTTTATTTTTAAGAATGCCAACGCCTTCAATCTCTATTTCGTAAACATCGCCTGGCACCATCATTTTAGTTCTACCCATTGTCCCAGACCAGATAATATCACCAGGCTCCAAGGTGAAATATTTGGAAATATAATAGACCATATAATGCATATCAAAAAGCATATCAGATGAATTTTGACCTTGAGCGTGTTCGCCGTTAAGACGTCCTTCAATTTCAAGACCCCTTGGATCTAATCCTTTAACAAGGTGAGGACCAACCACATTGAAGCCTCTAGTTCCTTTAGCACGAAGCCATTGAATATCATCGCGCTGCCAATCACGTTCCGAAACATCATTGCCCGCGGTCACGCCAAAAATATAATCACCCGCGTCTTCAAGGGCTACATTTTCAGCATGCTTACCGATGACAATAACCATCTCTGCTTCATAATGCAGGTTTTTACTACCCGCAGGGCGCACGATATCATCATCAGGGCCAATGATCGAGCTTACGGGGACGGTGAAGAGACCCGGGTATTTTGCAGGCTCACGATCACCAATGTGACTTTTAAAATTAAGCGCCGTCATAAAGGCCAGCTTTGGATCAACCGGTGCTAATGTTTTAACATCCGATTTTTGAACTGAGTTTCCTGTACGCGTACCATCAAGGTAAGGTGCGCCGCTCAATTGATGAATAGTCGCACCATCAAGTTCCCCCCATGAAGCCACACCATTTTGTTGATAGCGAACATAGTTTTGTGCTGATGCTGATGCGCTCATCACGAATGCGGCCAGAAGGCCTACTGCTAAAGATTTAATCATAATATTTTTCCTCTAATGTCCTTGGACAATTTTGTTATTTAATTTTCCGACGCCTTCGATTTCAACTTCGTAAGTATCGCCTACTTTTAGTGTTGATGATGTACCAATAGTACCCGACCAAATAAGATCCCCCGGTTCAAGTACAAAATATTGCGAAATATAGCTAACCATTTCTTCAAAATTGTGGATCATCTTTGATGTATTACCGCGCTGGGTCACGACACCGTTCAAGCGGGCGGTAAGATTTAAGTTTTTATAATCAAGTCCCGTTTGCAGCACCGGCCCGATGGCGTTAAAGCCGTTTGCCCCTTTACCACGAAACCACTGAATATCCGCGGAGATCCAATCACGAGCCGATACGTCATTACCCGCAGTAACGCCAAAAATATAATCACTAGCATCTTCAATAGAGACTTTGTGAGCCCGTTTTGCGATCACAATAACCGTTTCTGCTTCATAGCCAATAATCTCACTATCGATCGGATGAATAATGTCATCTTCTGGCCCAACTAATGAACTTGCAGGGACCATAAACAGGCCGGGATAAGGCGTTGTTTTTTGCCCTTCAGGGATATGGTTTTCATAATTAAAGCCGGTCATATAAACATCGCGAGGATCAACCGGAGCCATCAATTTAACATCAGACCGCATGACGGTCTTTCCTGTAGATTTACCCTCTAAATAAGGCGCATTATTTAACTGATGAATGGTTTCCCCCTTAAGTTCGCCCCATGATGTTATTCCATTTTGTTCATAACGCACGAATGTCTCGCAAAGGGCGAGGCTTGGTAACATTACGATTAGAAATAAACCCGTTACAATCCGCTTAATAGAATATATCATTATTAAGTCCCATTTATTTAAGTCCCATTTATATTTTTTTATATGACGAAATGGTAGTCTGTTCTATATAGAATGTCAAAGTGACTTCAATTGTATTTTTATCCTTATTCTAATTGAAAAGGATAGATAAAATATTATAGTGTAAAACAAATAATGAGACAAAATACGGAGTATAAAGATCAATGAAAATATTAGTTCCCGTTAAACGCGTCATAGATTATAACGTAAAAGCACGTGTCAAATCAGATAATAGCGGCGTCGAACTTGCCAATGTTAAAATGTCCGTGAACCCCTTTGATGAAATCGCTGTTGAAGAAGCCATTCGCCTTAAAGAAGCAGGAAACGCTACAGAAATCATCGCCGTATCCGTTGGCCCCGCCCAAGCACAAGAAACCCTGCGCACCGCTCTTGCCATGGGGGCCGACCGCGCTATTTTAGTTAAAACTGATGATGATGTTGAGCCGCTTACTGTTGCAAAAATTTTAAAAGCGATTGTTGGTGAAGAAAGCCCACAAATCGTCCTTATGGGCAAACAGGCCATTGATGATGATTGCAATCAAACGGGTCAAATGCTGGCCGCGCTTCTTGGATGGGGACAGGGAACTTTTGCTTCCCAAGTAAAAATGACTGATGGTTCGGTTAATGTCACTCGTGAAGTTGACGGCGGCTTAGAAACTATTAAATTAACCCTGCCAGTGGTCATTACATCTGATCTTCGCCTTAATGAACCACGATATGCATCATTGCCCAATATTATGAAAGCAAAGCGTAAGCCGCTCGATGAAAAAACACCGGCTGATTACGGCGTTGATACCGCTCGGCGCGTTAAAACTTTAAAAGTAGAAGAACCCGCAGGGCGTAGTGCCGGCGTTATGGTTGAGAGCGTTGCTGAGCTTGTCTCAAAACTTCGCGACGAAGCAGGAGTAATATAACATGACCACACTCATCATTGCCGATCATGATAATAATGATTTAAAAGAAAGCACCTTAAATGCGGTTAGCGCGGGACTTAAATTTAATTCAGAAATGCATATTCTTGTTGCAGGATCAGGCTGCGGAAGCGTCGCAGAGGCCGCCGCAAAAATTGAAGGCGTATCAAAAATATTATGCCTTGATAATAAAGATTATCAACATCCATTAGCCGAATTAATTGCCCCTTTAATTGTCAATTTAGCTGATGATTATGATCAAATACTTGTGGCCTCGACCACAACGGGCAAGAATTTTATGCCGCGGGTTGCCGCTTCATTAGATATGGCACAGATTTCTGATATTATTTCAGTTGAAAGTGCCGATACCTTCAAGCGCCCCATCTATGCTGGCAATGCCATTGCTACTGTCCAATCAAGCGATGCTAAGAAATTAATCACCGTGCGCACCACCGCCTTTGCCGCAGCAAATGCTACGGGCGGCTCCGCAACTATCGAAAATATTGAAGGCGCCAAAAATCCAGGACTTTCTAGTTTCGTTAGTGCAGAACTTAGCAAATCAGAACGCCCAGAGCTTACCAGTGCAAAAATCATCATTTCTGGTGGTCGCGGTATGGGCAGTGGCGAGAATTTCTCGCTGATAGAATCTGTTGCCGATAAATTAGGGGCGGCCATTGGCGCCTCGCGCGCCGCCGTTGATGCGGGCTATGTTCCAAATGATTATCAGGTTGGTCAAACTGGCAAAATCGTTGCCCCTGACCTTTACATCGCCGTTGGTATATCTGGCGCCATTCAGCATCTTGCAGGAATGAAGGACAGCAAAGTGATTGTCGCCATTAATAAGGATGAAGAAGCACCGATTTTTCAAGTGGCTGATTACGGCCTTGTCGCCGATTTATTCACTGCACTCCCTGAATTGGATAAGGAATTATCATAATGGTCAAAACAGTTGGCGTCATTGGCGCAGGGCAAATGGGCGGCGGGATAGCCCATGTCTTTGTCCTTGCGGGTTATGATGTGTTGCTGAGTGATATAAGTCGCGAAGCATTGGACCAAGCGCTGATCACTATTGATAAAAATATGCACCGTCAAATTTCAAAGGAGCTCATCAACGAAGAGGAGCGCCAAGCGGCATTGGCCCGCATTAAAACCACGGTTACCCTGTCTGATTTTAATACTGTGGATCTAGCCATCGAAGCGGCCACTGAAAATGAAGACATTAAAAAAGCCATTTTCAAAGAGCTCAGCGACATTATGAAACCTGATGCCATTATGGCAACCAATACCTCGTCGATTTCAGTAACCCGCCTTGGAGCGGTAACAGATCGTCCGAAAAAATTTATTGGTGTCCATTTTATGAACCCAGTGCCATTGATGGCCCTTGTTGAGCTAATCCGCGGCATTGCCACTGATGATCAAACCTATCAGACTATGAATGATATCGTCTCTAAGCTTGGTAAAATTAGCGCAAGTTCAGAGGATTTCCCCGGTTTTATTGTCAATCGCATCCTGATGCCCATGATTAACGAAGCGGTTTATGCCTTATATGAAGGCGTGGGCAATATTGAGGCCATAGACCTTTCGATGCGACTTGGCGCCAATCATCCTATGGGGCCATTGCAGCTTGCTGATTTTATCGGTCTTGATACGTGTCTTTCCATTATGCAGGTTCTCCACGAAGGGTTTGCAGATAGCAAATATCGTCCTTGTCCTTTATTGGTAAAATATGTAGAGGCAGGCTGGTTAGGTAAAAAAACAGGTCGTGGATTTTATGACTATTCAGGTGCAGAACCAGTAGCTACCAGATAATAAATGACCATATTGATACGGAAAATTGATCATGAATAATTTAGCACGAAATCTGCTCGTTATTTCAGCGCTTGTCATCTCATCACTGGGCGGCCTTTCATTTTATTATACTTCTCAGTCCTATTTTGCCGATAGTGTCATTTTTGATACAGATAAAAATGTCGCCATCGATGGTTATGATACGGTGGCTTATTTTAATCAAAAAGAAGCCGTCTTAGGCTCCCCTAAATTCCAAGTCTCTTGGGCTGGGGCAGATTGGTTTTTTTCGACCCTAGAAAACCGAAATGATTTTGCCAAATACCCAGAGCGTTATGCCCCGCAATTTGGTGGCTATGACGCGGCAGGTATCATAAAAGGTTATTCAAATCCCAGTAATCCAATATATTTCACAGTTTTTGCGGCTCAGCTATTTTTGCACCATTCCGAAGAACATAAAAAGTATTGGAACGACGATCGCGCAAAAAACATGATCCAAGCCACCAGCAATTGGGACTATTTAAGAGTTAAACTGGCAAATACCGAAAATTTAAAATAAAAAAGGGCGACTAAAGCCGCCCTTTAATTTGACATCTGATAACTATTTTACCAAATTCGAACTCGGTCTTCTGGCTTAATATAAAGCTTATTCTGCTGCGTAACTCCGAACGCTTCATAAAAAGCATCAACATTATAAACAACACCATTAACCCGATATCTATCTGGTGAGTGAGGGTCGGTCTTAATTTGATTAACCAACGCTTGATCACGAATTTTAGACCTAAACGCTTGGGCCCATCCAATGAAGAAGCGTTGATCGCCAGTCAAGCCGTCAATAACCGGAGCAGGCAGACCCTTTAAAGATATTTTATAAGCCTTATAAGCAATGCTAAGGCCGCTCAGATCACCAATATTCTCGCCTAATGTATAAGTCCCATTGACATGAGTTCCCTCTATCGGCTCATAAGCATCATATTGAGCGACAAGAGCATTTGTTTTTTCTTTAAATTTTGTCTGGTCATCTTCTGTCCACCAGTCTTCTAATTTACCATCACCATTATAGCGGCTTCCCTGATCATCAAAGCCGTGACCTACCTCATGGCCGATTACGCCTCCAATGCCGCCGTAATTGATGGCATCATCAGCAGGAAAGTTAAAAAACGGTGGTTGCAAGATAGCCGCCGGGAAAACAATCTCGTTCATGGTCGGATTATAATAAGCATTAACGGTTTGTGGTGTCATAAACCATTCGGTCCGATCAATAGGTTGGCCTAGTTTTGCCAGCTCACGATTATGAGCCGTTAAGGCCGAACGTTCAATATTCCCCGCAAGATCATCTGCTTTAATTTCTAAAGCTGAATAATCTTTCCATTTATCAGGATAACCGATTTTAGGGTCAAATTTTGCCAGTTTGGCCAAGGCTTTTTGTTTAGTATCATCGCCCATCCAATCTAAGTTTTTAATACTAACCTCATATGATTTAATAAGATTTTGTACCAACGCAACCATGCTTTCTTTCGCCTCTGGTGCAAAATGCTTTGACACATAAACTTTACCAACCACTTCACCAAGATTAGAACTTACCGTTGAGGTCGCCCGACGCCACAAGGGACGCTGTTCTTCTGTTCCATTTAAAACTTTTCCGTAAAATTCGAAATTTTGAGCGTCCATATCTTCATTTAAGCGCGTTGCCATGTCATTGACCAGCGACCATCTAAGATATGTTTTCCATGTCTCTAGATCAACATCACTGAATAGTGTGTTAAGACCCGTAAGATAGCTTGGTTGGTTAACGATTACGTCTGGCCCGTCTTTAACGCCAGTCACATCAAAATAGGCCTCTAAATCCAGATTAGGCAACAAAGTTTTTAATTGTGCCATCGAATATTTATTATAGGTCTTGTTGCTGTCGCGATTATCTTCTTTTTTCCAATGAATATCGGCAATTTTCGTTTCTAAATCCATAATGGATTGAGCCAAAGCGGCGCCCTCTTCAAGCTGGGCTAAGGTCAGCATTTTCTCAATATGCGCTATATATTTATTACGAATATCAATTGATTTTTCATCATCGTTAAAATAAAAATCCCGGTCCGGTAGACCAAGGCCCGCCTGATAGATATGTACGGAATATTGAGTTGGGATTTTAGCGTCCACATCAATATAAAGAGCAAGCGGCGTGCTTCTTGAATATTTACCGGCCTTGGCTAAATATATTGATAAATCTTTTAAATCACTAACGGCTTCAATATCTGCCATAGGAGCCGATAACGGAGTAATTCCAAGCGCGTTTCTTGTTTCCATATCCATATAGGATTTATAAAGGTCGCCTACTTTTTGTTCGTTACTACCGTTTGGCGCTGCGCCCGCCGACGCTTCTTCGATAATGACCCGAACATCACTTTCGGCATTATCGCGCAAAACATTAAAAGAACCCCAACGACTTTTATCCGCAGGAATTTCCGTGTTTTTTAACCATGTTCCATTCACATATTCAAAAAAGTCATCACCGGGATTAACCGTCATGTCCATTTCGGACAATGTAACACCAGATATTTTATCTGTTATTTCAGCGGCAGGATCAGAATTATCACATCCTGCTAGCACCACAAGTAGGCTCACTATGCCTATATATTTTTTCATTAATTATCTCCGCCTATTTGGCTTTATTTTTAAATTCCCTTAACCCCTTAAGTTGCAAAAGAGTTTGGATTATTTTTATAAAATTGACAAGATTTTTCCTTAAAAAACATTATTATTTCTCCCACATTTACTTAAATATTGCCTTGAGCTAATATAAATCTCTCAATAATGAATTCTCTGGGGCAAACGCTATGTATCAAGATGTAGTTGACTTAAGCGCTTATTACGCGACACCGCTTGGCAAAATCACCGCGCGGCTTATTCGCAATAAAATTAGAGCCTTATGGCCCTCTCTAAAAGGGATGGACCTGTTAGGTCTTGGCTACGCTCCACCCATTTTAGAGACATTCAAAGATGAAGCAGATCACACCATTGCCATCATGCCAACCCTTCAGGGTGTAATGCGTTGGCCACGTTATAAAGGCCATGAAAAAGACCGTTATGGTCGCTATTTGGGCAATCTTTCCACATTAGCCCGAGAAACAGACCTTCCTATTAAAGATGCGAGCATGGACCGAGTGATACTAATTCATTGTTTAGAACACACGGACCATAGCAAATATATGTTAAGGGAAGTTTGGCGCACCCTGACGCCTGGTGGACGGGTAATCATTATTGTACCAAGCCGTCTCGGTCCTTGGTGCCGCTCAGAGGCCTCCCCCTTTGGTCACGGCAAGCCATTTTCTAGTGCCCAAATAAAAAAAATGCTCTCTAATAATATGCTCAGTCCCACAAGATGGACCTCTGCACTTTTTCTCCCCCCTTTTAGTAATAGAACCATGTTGACGGCACTGGCCACACTAGAATCAACTGGCGAACGTTGGTGGAGTAAATTTGCCGGTGTCCTTATTATCGAAGCTGAAAAACAAATTTACGCGCCAACGCCGCTCAATACAGAAAAGAAATTAGTGACAAAACCGATCATCGTCGGCACACAAATGAGAGAGCATAATGATTAAGGCCGCGTTATAACGTAGAGGCCTTGGGTGCCAAAAATATTAGACATAAATAATGAATTAAAAAACATTTCACCGCCCGCACTATTAACAGCCATTCCTTTTTCAATTTTAATATTAAGCTGATCGCAAAGATCAACAAAATCACGGATCGTACAAAAATGAATGTTGGGCGTGCTATACCACGGATAATCCAATGATTTCGTCACCGGCATTCTACCGCGTAACAACAAATGAAGACGCACTCGCCAAATGGCAAAATTAGGAAACGAAACAATCGCCCTTTTACCAACACGAAGTAATTCCTGTAGAATTTTATCAGGACGCTTCATCGCCTGCAAAGTTTGACTTAAAATAACATAATCAAAACTATCATCGGGAAAATGGCTTATCTCTCGTTCGGCGTTTCCTTGAATAACGCTTAGTCCTTTTGAGACGCTTTGATTTACGCCGTGCGCGCTAAGTTCAATACCTCGGCCATCAACATTTTTTTGCGCGCGTAGATAATCCAGAAGCTCGCCGTCACCGCAACCAACATCAAGTACACGCGAACCCGCCGGAATCATGCTCGCAATCAATAATAAATCAACCCGAATATCAGAAGCGCGATGATCTTTTTGTTGAACCTTAGTCATAATTATTTAATTCCGCTTAATTGTGCTTCGGCTTTTAAGAAACCAGAAACAATTTTAAACATATCTGGACAATCAAGTAAAAAACTATCGTGTCCTTTGTCCATTTCAATTTCAACAAAACTTACCTGTGCCCCAACAGCATTTAACGCACGAACAATTTCACGGCTTTCTTCCGTGGTATAAAGCCAATCGGAAGTAAACGACATAATGCAAAATTTGACAGGTGTATTTTCAAAAGCGCGCCTGAGACTACCATCAAATTCTGCGGATATATCATAATAATCCATAGCCCGCGTAATATAAAGATAACTATTCGCATCAAATCGATCAACAAAGGAAATCCCCTGATGACGTAAATAACTTTCCACCTGAAAGTCCGCATCAAAACCAAAAGTAAGCTTTTCACGGTCTTGTAAATTGCGTCCGAATTTTGCCATTAAACTTCCTTCGGACATATAGGTAATATGCGCCGCCATACGCGCAACAGAAAGCCCCGCATGGGGACGTAGTTCCGTTTCAAAATACCGTCCACCATGCCAATTTGGATCAGCCATAATGGCTTGGCGACCCACTTCATGAAAGGCAATATTTTGTGCAGAATGACGCCACGTTGAGGCAATAGGAATAGCCGTTCTGACCCGCTCTTTGTGGGATACAGCCCAATGCATGACCTGCATTCCTCCCATCGAGCCACCAATGACAGAAAAAAGCTTGTCAATGCCCAAATGATCAATCAATTTTACTTGTGAGCCCACCATATCGGCAATGGTAATGACAGGAAAATCAAGGCCATATGCCTCACCCGTTTTGGGGTTAATTTCCTTTGGCCCGCTACTGCCACTACATGACCCTAATACGTTAGGGCATATTACAAAATATTTATCCGTATCAACCGCAAGCCCCGGACCTATTAATTTAGGCCACCATCCTTCTTTTCCCGTAATAGGATTTTCACCACGGGCATATTGATCTCCCGTTAAAGCATGACAAATCATAATCGCATTGGTTTTATCGTCATTCAGTGTTCCCCAACATTTATAAGCAACACTGAAGGGCGATAATTCTTCTCCAGAAGAAAGACGCAAGGGATCATCTTTGCCAAGCAAAACCACCTCGGCAAAACCATCATCGATTATGTTATTTTTAAGCTTTTCTGTCATGGCTTCTTTATTAATTTCAACTGTTATCATTGATAGATTTCTACTCTAGCATGATTATAAGTCAATATATCTTTCATTTTTTAGTGGTTATCTGATGCAGATAAGTGTAGATCAAAAACATTGAAAACAATTCATCAGGTCAAGGTCATATTATGAGTGGTGTAAAAACACATAGCTGGATAGATGATTTAAACGTCTATGTAAGTGGCTCGTCAAAAGTGGTGGGCGCACAAAAAGCCGTAAAATTATCTGCCAATGAAAGCGCCCTTGGCCCAAGTCCTATGGCCATCGCCGCCTATAAAGCCGCAGCGGAAAATCTGCACCGCTATCCTGATCCCGTTTATCACGACTTAAGAGAAGCCATCGGCGAAAAATTTAATTTAGATGCCAAGCGTATTGTTTGTGGTGTCGGATCGGATGAAATATTAAAACTTGCGTGTCGCGCTTACTTAAAACCAGGCGATGAAGCCATTTATGTGGCCCATAGTTTTTCCATGTATCCCATAGCCATAAAATCCGTCGGCGCCGTTGCCATTGAAGTTTGTGATGTTGATTACAGAGCTGATGTGGACAATATTATAGCGGCCATCACCGATAAAACGCGGATTATTTTTATAGCAAACCCTAATAATCCTACGGGAACTTACTTGCCCGCCACAGAAATTGAGCGATTGTGGCAAAATATCCCCGACACTATATTGCTCATATTAGACGCCGCTTACGCCGAATTTGTCGACGCAGACGATTATGAGGCAGGTATTGAACTTGCCTCAAAGGCAAACAATGTTTTGATGACCCGCACATTTTCAAAACTATACGGCTTAGCCGCATTGCGCCTTGGTTGGGGATATGCTTGCAAGAAAATAGCCCATACCTTAGATAAAATCCGTGATCCTTTTAATGTACCGAGTAGCGCCCAAGTCGCTGGCGTTGCCGCATTAAAAGACTTGGATTTTGAACAAAAAGCCATTAGCCATAATAGTCAGTGGCGAGAATGGCTCTCTAATGAGTTAAGCGCTCTAGGCCTTAGAATTATTCCAAGTGTTACTAATTTTATTTTGATAAAATTTGAAAATAAGAATAAAACCGCGGCCGACGCCAATGAGTTTTTACTTAAAAACGGTTATATTTTGAGATACTATAATGAACAAGGACTTGAAGACTGCCTACGGTTGACCGTTGGTACGGCAGACGAGAATAATGAGCTCATTGGTCTGTTAAAAGAATTTTTGGAAAAATAATATGGCATTATATGAGAAAATAACCATCATTGGTCTTGGCTTGATCGGCTCTTCGATGGCACGAGGTATAAAAGAAAAAAATCTATGCAAAACACTGGTTGGTTTTGATGCCAATGAAGATATTCACGAGGTCATAAATCAATTAAAGCTTGTTGATCGGCTTGATAAAAAATTATCTGACAGCGTTAAGGATGCAGATTTAGTAATCTTAGCGACTCCCGTTGGAGCCTATTCTTCCCTTGGTGAAATAATAGGGCCTCACCTTAAAAAGGGGACTACTCTTAGCGATGTGGGAAGCATTAAAAACGCCGTCTTTAAAATGTTAAATCCCTATATCCCAAAAAATGTCCATCTTATCCCCGGCCATCCCGTGGCGGGAACAGAACAATCAGGACCGAAAGCTGGATTTTCAAGCCTGTTTCATGATCGTTGGGCTATCTTAACGCCCGCCGATGATGCGGATCAAAGTGCCGTTGATCAATTGACAAAATTCTGGCAGGCTTTGGGCAGTAATGTTGAAATAATGGACCCAGCCCATCATGATAAAGTGCTGGCAATTACAAGCCATGTTCCCCATCTTATTGCTTATAATATTGTCGGAACAGCACGCGATCTCGAAGAAGTAACAAAATCCGAAGTGATTAAATTTTCCGCTGGTGGTTTTCGCGATTTTACCCGAATTGCTGCCTCTGACCCTACCATGTGGCGCGATGTGTTCCTACATAACAAAGACGCCGTTCTTGAAATGCTTGGCCGCTTTAACGAAGACCTCACCGCCCTGCAACGGGCGATCCGCTGGGATGATGGTGATGCACTTTATGAGATATTCGAAAAAACCCGCCGCATTAGAAAACAAATTATTGATGCTGGACAAGAACAGGATGTGGCCGATTTTGGTCGCCATCACGAAGATTAATTTCCGATGACCGGGCTAAGGGCGATCACTTGAATTGGCCCGACATATAAAAAACCATTTTGCAAGCTCAGTGACAGCGGCAACTCTTTTGTTTGTGCTTGATTGGAGCTTTGAGAATTTATAAAGCTCTGGGCCGTTTTTAAAAGCCCTTGGCTTTGTGATAAATTTTCAAGAAATTGATGGATATTGGAAATTTGGACATCAAAAGCGCCCAAGGGTTTTAAATTTTCATCCAACGTCACATCACCGCTTAATTTAACACGCGATTCTTTGTTGCCATATTCAAAAGTGCGAATGGTTAAGGTGCCCCCTTCATCACGCCATTTTGATAATGAAGCGACTGAATATTGTGGCATTTGATTGGCATGTAAAATGGTTTCAATGATAATCTGGTCGGCATTCTTGCCAAGTAAGTTTGACTTAAATTCATTAATCACTGCATTGTTTGCTTTAAAATAAATCGCTTTATTTACCGGAAGGTCGTAGCTATTTTGCCCGTTAATCCCTGATAGATATTTGCGTAAATGAAACTCTGGATGATCCATAAATGAAATTTCACCATTCTCGCTTGGCGCACCCGCATGCCAGCTTACATTTTCAGCCATAATAGAAAGACTATTCAGTGCCATAGTATCCGTATCTAAAATAACCGACGATTTTACCCCTTCAAAGGCAACGCTCGTCTGCGGGTTTTCAATGTCACCAATAACCACATCAAAATAATCCGTGACAATAACCCCGTGGCAAGGCTTCCAAGGTTGATAGACTACCGACACATTGGGAAATGTTGCAAAAATCGGTAGTGCGCTATAATCGCCCGCGCTAATGATCACATTTAATGATGACGCTGAAACTGCAATTTTATAAGGAAAGCCTGTGACGTCTATATCACCGACAAAAACTTTTAAATCATCGGCACTGTTTTTTTGTGCTTCTATCCATTCCAAAGTAGATTTTTTGACCTCATTGGCCACTTTAAACCAAAATGCGCTATAAGCCGCAATCAGCACTAAAACTGAAACAATGATAAATTTAAATCTCATAAAAATAGCCCGCATAAAAAAAGAGTCTGAATTAATCAGACTCTTTTAATACCCTATTTAACGCAGATCAAAAACGATAATTTAGACCAATTGAGATAACCGGATAATATTTCAGATATTTCAGCTCTTTAGTATTGGCAAAATCCTGCTCAACTTGGACAATATTATTTTGTAATATGCTGTTATTTGATAATGTGCCGCCCGTAGAGGTCACATCTAGGCGCGGTTTGCTAGCAAATACCACGCCAAGGTCAATCATCAACAACCAATCCCTATCATCAGAAAGAGGATTACCCCAACCAATACCCAAATAAGGAGCGGTTGGTTTAAAATCCACATCAGCCTGTAGGACACCAACTTCTGCACTTGTGTATAGAGTGCCATTAAGATCGTAACTATTGCTCGCTAGAGCAAGGCCCGTTAAATTATTTTTGTTGAAAAGCACACCGCCTGTTAGGCGAAGTGAGCCATCAGTCACATACCAATCGGCAAGGGCAGTATAGCTATTTAATTTTAAATCCAAGTCATAGGTGTTGGCTTCAACGTCAACTTGTCTGCTCGTTTTAAAATAGTTTGCACCAACACGTACGTTTAATTTATGTGCCGCTTCAAAGGTAAGCTCCAAACCAGCCCCCAATGTACTAACCTTAACGCCCCACGCCATATCCCCCGGAGCAGCATTTGCCGTTCCGCTAAATCCAGCGATCATTAAAAATACTAATAGTTTATTCAACCTGATATCCTCTCATATGTTATTTACGTTATAATTTAGAGTGAATACATTGAATTAACGTTAAGAAATAGTTGGATTTTTAATTAAATTAGAGCTAGCGCTTTCAATAACATCCTCCAAAATTTTCATAAAGTCGGCTTTCTTTTTGTCAGGTTCTATGGCTTTAAGAAACTCAAAAGTGATAACTCCTCCCGCGATTAAATGACCGCGCTTAGGCCAATATAATCCTGAATTTAGCGCAACGGGAATAACGGGCACTTTAGTGTATTTATAAATACCAAATATACCCGGTTGATATTCAGCTTTATCTCCAGGATTAATGCGTGAGCCTTCTGGAAAAATAATAACTTGGCGATTTTCTTTTATGGCTTTTGCCGATTTTTGAATTAAAGTTTTTAATTCTTTTAATCCGCCGTCCCGGTCAACGGGGATCATCCCTGTTTTAAGGCAGAAACTACCGTAAAGAGGGATCTTAATTAGCTCTTTCTTCATCACAAAAGCTGGTTTTTTCACTATAGTGTGCATAATAAAAGTATCAAAAGATGATTGGTGTTTCATAGCATAAAGAGCGCCGCCCTTTGAAATATTTTCCTGCCCTTTTATTTCTAAACTGATGTTCATAAAAACCTTTAATAGAACCAGCACACCATGTGACCATAACCGCTGAAAAGCAATTAAATCATCACGACCCAACCACATTAGAGGTAGATACAAAATACAAAACAGCGCCGTCCAAAAATAAAAAACAGCCTTAAATAAACTTGAACGCACCATGCGCACTAGCCTTTCTTTTTTAGAATTATTCACGGAATATCGGAATAAATTTTATCCAAAATACGTGCCCGAAACAGGCTAATAATATATTTACTATACTCTTGTGACAACCTAAAATAACTCATATTTTTAAGCTGTAATATTCCCACTGGATGTTCAATAAAAATTATTTCTGGCATAAATCTTTTAAATTCCACCATAGCCCTAGGCATATGCGCCAATGATGTGACAACACGCAGACTTTTTATCTTATTTTTAGTAACCCATGCCATGGTTTCTATGGCATTACCAAGCGTATCCGTTGCCTGATTACCACTTTCAATACAGCAATCAGCAAGTTCTTTACTGCTTCCCAAAAGATTTAACAACTCATCACGGGTTACTTTTTCATCGACACCTGAAATATAGAGCTTTTCACCATAATCATCTTCTAAAAGCTGGACGGCAACTTTTAATCTGTTTGGCCCCCCCGTTAAAACCACAATTGCATCGGTTTTTTGCTCTATATTTGGATAGTTAACGGATAACTCATTCAAAAACCAAAAATATCCCCCTAGCCACAATAGTGCTAAGGAAAATAATATTGTGAAAATGATCCGTATTTTCAATTTATACCATCCTTCCAAGTTCACGCAAAACTGTAATACGCGCCGTCATCATAGCAAGAGCCGCAAATATAAAAGGAAAAATCAGTAATATTGATAATTTTAAATAGGGAAGACTTGGCATCTCCACAAGACCACCAGCAATATTTTGCACCAAATTTAGCAACCCATAAACCGTGAGCAGGGCGATAATAAGCCCATAAAAACCGCCTTTAAGACCATATTGCATAAATCTTTTTTGGTAGGCTTGGGCAATCATCTGATCGTGGGCGCCCATTAAATGCATTATTTCAATGATATTTTTATGTTCAGCCATACTCGATTTTGTGCCAAAGATAACAATGCTGATAGAGGCAAGCAAAATCATGATTAATATACCAAGGGCAGTATATTCTATGGTATAGGCAAGGGTGTAAAAATGCGATAACCACCTTGCATGATCATCAAGATAAACCGTATCCGTCACTTGTTTTACTTTTGCCTCAAGAGCCTCAAGATTCACATAACTATCGACATCAGTTTCCACATCCAGCATCATCGGAATAGGCAGATCATCTGTAATGTTGCCCACCCCCAACCATGGTTCCAATAACGCCGTTATTTCATCATCAGGTATAATTCGTACTGAGCGAATGCCGGGTGTTTTTCTGAGAACTTCTTTTATCTCTAAGGCTTGAAGATGGATTAAATCGCGATCTTCTCCTATAATCTGAACGGTGACCCGTCCTTGCAAGCTATTGGCCCAATCGTCAAAGCCCGAATGCAATAATAAGCTCCCCGTGGCCGCTAACGCGCTCAAATAAACCATAATTGCCATAACCCACGGCAATAGCTTTGTGGCTTCGCGGCTTTTTACATGAGGCAGAAAATCAAAAGATTTACTCATGATTCTTCCTCAAAATCATTCATAGTTCCTTCAATATGCAATAAATTTCCCCCTTCTAAATGAAGTTTTGAAGCTCCAATCTTTTCGACTAATCCAGTGTCATGAGTGGCGATGACGATTGTCGTTCCGAGCTTATTAAGCTCGACGAATAAATACATCAAACGCTCGCCCATTTCAGGATCAACATTCCCTGTCGGTTCATCTGCCAGTAGAATATCTGGCCTTCTGATCACGGCTCTTGCAATAGCAACCCGTTGTTTTTCACCACCAGACAAGGTAGACGGATTTGCATTCATGCGATCATCAAGGCCGACCCATCTTAAGAGCTCTTCCACATGTTCATTAATTTGTGGCCCACTCCCCCCAGCAATGCGTAATGGTAAAGCAACATTTTCAACAGCAGACATATGATCAAGCAATCTAAAATCCTGAAATACCACTCCGATCCGTCGTCTTAATTTAGGTAATTCGGTCCGTGATGCCTTTGAGACATCTTGGCCAAACATAATGATTTCACCGCGAGAAGGACGGTGGGCTAAATACATTAATTTAAGTAATGATGTTTTCCCCGCACCACTCGGACCCGTTAGAAAATGCATTGACCCCGGTTCTAACTTAAATGATATGTCCTTTAGGACATCTGAACCTTTGTCGTAGCTCATACTTACATTTCTAAACTCTACCAATATGGGGTCCTTAATTTTGATCTATATTTCTATCTTTTAAAACATAGTAATAATAATAATGCAATTCCAATAGGATTATTTTATGGCAATATCCATTATAATAAATTATCCGCCATTTCTGCTTAAATATTGTCTTTCATCTATAGAAATTTGATCATACTTTATTAAGCAAGCAAAGCTATAATAATGAAAATATTAAAACCCAAAATTGTTACCCTATTGATAATCCTTTGAACGCATACTATAACGTGTCATTGAAATTAACTCTAACCGATGGATATTACAGGCTTATTCTATGATCATAACATGCCCAGAATGTAAATCTAGATATGTTGTTAATCCGAATGCGTTACTACCTCGCGGACGGACGGTTCGCTGTGCTAAATGCAGCCATAATTGGTTTGAAGAAAAGCCAAAACCAGAAATAGAAGTTCTCCCCCCCGAGGACAAAACACAAACTGAAGAAACTGAAAAAACTAAAGAAGCTAAAGAAACTAAAAAAGACAAAACAAAAAATTCAGATGACGAACATTCTTCTCAAGACGATCTGATAGATAAATATAAATCTGATGACAAAGAAAGTGCGCCAGACGAAGAAACATCAAGCGGCGATGATAATTTTGATTTTCCTAATCAAAAACCAACGAAGCGTCGCCGCCCCATACCGAAAGGGTCAAATCTGCCCGCTCTACAAAGACAGAAGCAAGACATAAATAAGTTTGGCTGGATTTCTCTTGTGGTTTTTGTCACCGTTATCATTAGTATGTTTTTAGTGATGCAGGGGACCATTATTCAAAGTTGGCCGCCCTCTAAAAAACTGTATATAGCTTTGGGTTTAGACGATAGCCATAAGCCTGCTAAAGCCAAAGAACCAGAAATAATTCCCATGAATGAAAGGCTTACGATCCGAGCCATCAACACCGCCCTAGAAAGCGTAAATGATAAAGTTTCTTTGATCATAACGGGTAATATTGAAAATATATCTAAAGTCGATCAAGAGATTCCAAAACTAAAAGTGACTTTACAAGATCAAAATCATGCAACCATTCGTGAATGGCTATTTGATGCGGACAAACCAATGTCAACGCCTGGTGAAATTGTCACATTCCGCACGACTTTACCCAATTCGCCGAGCGAAGCAAAGAATGTCTCCGTTGTAATTATCTCAAATTAATATGCAAATAATAATAAATTATAAAGAATTTAGCTATATTGATAACATGTTAAGAAATAATGTGGATTTAATATGGCACGAATTTTAGTAGCAGAAGATGAAATTGCCGTTCGTACTTTTATTTGTCGGGCCCTGAAACTGCGCGGACACGAAACTGTTGGCGTTGCCGATGGTGGAGCAGCGATTGTCCAATTAGAAAATGATGAATTTGATTTGTTGCTAACTGATATTATTATGCCCGTTATGGACGGAATATCACTAGCATTAAAGGTTACAGCCGAATATCCCATGCTTCCTATTCTAATGATGACCGGATTTGTTCACGAGAAACAACGAGCTCATAATATGAAAGGTTTGATTAATCATATCATTAGCAAACCATTTTCATTAGATGAAATATGCCATGCCGTTGATGAAGCTCTCGCTATAAAACACTCTGTCCATTGATCAAGAAACAGGTCCTGCATTAATTTCCTGCAATATATTCTGAAGCTCCTCGCCCCCCGCCACCGGTTTATTTAAAATTCTTTTCAAGCTGCTCATAATAGAAATAAGCTCAGATTGTGACTGTGTTACTTGATTAAGTTCGCTGATTTTCATGTTAGCTATAATTTCTTCAACCAAACTTGTTGCATTTTGTATAAGGAAATCTGATGTAAATCCTGTGAATGATATTTTTTCCCCTAACATCTTAACCGCATCGCCAATTTTCGTTTGTAATTTAATATGCTCTTGAGTTTTCTTCTCGCTGACGCTCGTTTCAAGAGTGCTTTTTAGGAAAAGATTCTCTTTCATTTGTTGGTCATATGAATTAGCCAACAAGGATTTTTGAATTAATATTAAGTTATCAATTATTTTACGCCCTTCTGTCAGGGCAAAATAACGACTTAAACCTTCTTTGCTTAAGATCAAATCATCATTATGAACAAGTCCCTTACGCATAAAGTCCGTAATAATCGCCGCATTATAAAATTTTTCCTGATCACTGAAGGCCAAAATATAACTGTAAAGTTTACGGATAGATCTAATATCAATATCCAACGAATATTGCGGTGATTGAGTTTCAATCAAGGCCGATGAATAAAGACGAAACAGCGCATCCGCGCTGCGTAATTCTTCGCGTATTTCCATCACTGATTTTTTTTGCTTAATAGCAAGAATAATATCATCAAGAGCAAAAATTAATGAATTTTCAAGTAGACTGATGTCATGACCCTCTATTTTAAGGGCAATATCCCACAGCATATCTTTTGCGATCTCAACATCATCCACCGCAGTAGGATCAACAAGACGCCAGTAAGCCGAACGCAAGGCCATATAATAAACTGGCGGCAAGCCTTCATTGTCAGACAAAAGTCCTAACGCTTTTAATTGTCGTGACACGTTATTTAAATCATAGTCATTTTTATTTAATTGATTGCGCAATGACACCAATTTTTGAGCAATGCCATTGTTAAACTCACGATGTGGCAGTGTTACATTGCTAATCACCGCAGAAGAAATCTGCCCTGCTTCATCTTCTATAGAGAGTTTTACATCAACTTTCTGACCCTCATTATAAAATTTTGTCATATCGATATAAAAAACATTTTGATATGATTTAATTTCATGAATAGATAAATCTTGCCGCCCAAACACACCGTCTGGCGCTATTGCCTCAAGAGTTGCTTTGATAATTTTATAGTCATCATCAACATCTACATTTAAAGCAAGATAGCCTTTTTCATTTTCACTATTCTCTATGGTAAAATTAACAATCCTCGGAGCTTGATCTTCTATTAAAATAATAGGCCACGAACCAATGACCTGTAATCCTTGGCGGACCTGCCATTGGTCTTGAATGGCTATTTTTGCACTGGCTTTAAAGCTTCCGTCTTCTTGTTGTTCAAATGAAAAACTTTGGCCATCTGAAAGCCCAAGCGTTGGTTTCCATTTTGTGTTTTTAACATGCACATCAAGAACACTTCCTTCATAAACCGGATTAAGGCCTTGATAATCTCCACTTTGAAGATAAATATTTTGGGACAAGTCTATGCTAATAGTATCGCGATTTAAATATAATGGGGCTGTTATGGTTGCCGTAATCTGTGGATCTGGATAATCAAAAAATTGCTGGGGCTTAAACGCAAGCTCGGCACGACGAGAAAAATCTTCGCCACTCCATAAGATTAAAACAACCGATATCAAGGCATAAGCAAACAGCCTTTTGACCATTATTAAATCAATTTTCTGTTCTTTTCTAATGATAGCTTTAATGAATAGAAAAAACCCACCTCCTATCAATAACAAATATCCTAAGGCAGCAAACCAATCTGCTCCATAGTCCCAGACACCTAATATAGAAAGATTGAAATAGATTAAAAACAGTAATAAGACAGGCATAATAGCCGTCGTTAACGTCCTTAATAACGGCGCTTTTACGAAACTTTCCGCTAAATTCCTAATGGTTTCTTGCGACAGAATAAATCCTTTATAAGTCTATAATGCTTCTATTCTGACAGCCAAGATGGAAGTTGATCAAGCCCTATAATATCTTCGTATGATGGACGTGGCCTTACAACAGCAAATTCATTTGTTTTTACAAGCACTTCTGGAATGAGGCGTCGCGTATTATATGTGGAGGCCATTACCGCGCCGTAAGCACCAACGGAACGAATCACTATTAATTGATCCTTTTTCAAAGGATTTATTATACGGCCTTTGGCAAAAGTGTCCCCCGTTTCACATACAGGGCCAACAATGTCATAGGCGACCTTGGCATCCTTATTTTCTATCACGGGATCAATAGCATGGTAAGCATCATACATGCTCGGTCGGATTAAATCATTCATCGCCGCATCAATGATGAGAAAGCTACGTTCCGCACCCTCTTTTACATAAACCACTTTTGAGACCAATATACCTGCATTACCAACAAGAAAGCGTCCCGGCTCGATAATAATCTGGCATTGCAAATGGCCGACTACTCTTTTAACCATTTTAGCATAGTCATGGGACAATATAGGATTATCATTTTCACCGTCATATGAAATACCAATGCCACCGCCTAAATCAAGACGCGTAATGTCATGTCCTTCTTCTCTTAAGGTTTCAACCAAATTACCTACCCGCGTGAAGGCTTCCTCAAAGGGGGCAAGGTCTGTTATTTGCGAGCCAATATGAAGATCTAGACCGACAAGTTTTATACCTGAAAGTTTTGCCGCTTTTGCGCAAATTTGATGAATATTCTTCCATGGAATACCAAATTTATTTTCCGATTTTCCTGTAGAAATTTTAGCATGGGTTTTAGCGTCCACATCAGGATTAACCCGAAAGGTAATATCCGCCACCTTGCCAAGGGCAGTCGCAACCTCGCTCAGTTGATATAATTCAGGTTCAGATTCCACATTAAACTGAAAAATGCCTTTCTTTAGGGCGTAAGTCATTTCAGCGACCGTTTTAGCAACACCCGAATAAACTATTTTTTGTGGTGAAATTCCCGCTTTAATGGCTCTGCGCATTTCGCCTTCTGATACCACATCCGCACCAGCCCCAAGAGAGCCTAAGGTTTTGATCACCGCCTGATTGGTATTGGCCTTCACCGCATAACATATCAGCAAGTCCAAATCACCAAAGGCGTCCTTAAACTGATTATATTGATATTCTAACGATGCACTCGAATATAGATAAAATGGTGTTCCTACTTTATCAGCGATCATAGAAACTTTTATATTTTCCACATGCATCTCGCCGTCGCGATATTCAAAAAAATTCATAACTGACCCTACTTAAATTTTATTAATATTATTTTTTTGGTTCTTCATAACCAGCGGGCGGCAATGGATCGCCGCGCTTGCCACAAGAAAGTAAACTCATTGAAAAAGATACTGTTAAAAATAAAATAATAATTTTTTGCATTTTAACCAACTCTTTTTAGGGCAACTGCCACTTGTTTAAGAACCTCTGATGGTGCTGTACCACCGTAACTTACGCGACTTGCTACAGAATTCTCAACCGACAATACATTAAAAACATCATCATTAATAAGAGATTCAATTGTTTGCATTTCTTGAAGGGTTAATCCATCAAGATCGCAACCTTTTTTTTCGGCAAGAGCCACCAGTGATCCAGTAATATGATGAGCTTTTCTAAAAGGCAGTCCAAGAACTCGTACAATCCAATCTGCAAGGTCCGTTGCTGTAATAAAACCTTTATTAGTCGATGCTAGCATCTGCTCTTTGTTAACCTTCATATCTTCAATCATACCAGTCAGTGCGGCAATGATTAGAGCATAGGTCTCCACCGCATCAAAGGTCGCTTCTTTATCTTCCTGCATATCCTTCGAAAAAGTGAGCGCCAATCCTTTCATGGTCACAAGAAGGCTGTTTAACGAGCCAATAATACGCCCCGATTTGCCGCGACATAGCTCGGCTGCATCCGGATTGCGTTTTTGCGGCATTATAGAAGACCCTGTGGTGAAGCTATCGGACATAGAAATATAATTAAATTGAGCGCAGGACCACATAACCAGCTCCTCAGCAAGCCTTGATACATGTATCGCACTGATTGATGCAGCCGCCATGAATTCTAGGGCAAAATCGCGATCCGCCACACTATCCATTGAATTATATGTGGGCCGATCAAACCCTAACGCCCGAGCCGTTTGCTGACGATCAATAGCAAAAGATGTCCCCGCAAGAGCCGCAGCGCCAAGCGGACATTCATTAAGCCGTTTTCTCGCATCGGCAAAGCGCGAACGATCTCGGGTGAACATTTCAAAATATGCCAGCATATGATGACCAAAGGTGACGGGTTGCGCACTTTGCAAATGGGTAAAGCCCGGCATTATGGTATCGGCATTTTCCTTGGCCACATTTATCAATGCTAATTGCAATCCTTTTAGCGCCTCATCGGCCTGATCACAGGCATCACGCACGTAAAGTTTAAAATCAACGGCAACTTGGTCGTTTCTTGAACGACCCGTATGAAGTCGCCCAGCGGCCTGTCCGATGATTTCGCTTAGACGATGTTCGATATTCATATGGATATCTTCTAAAGTCACATCAAAGTTAAAATCGCCTGATTCGATTTCTTTTTTAATTTGTGCAAGGCCACCGAGGATCGCTTCTCCGTCTGGCTCAGAAATTATATCTTTAGTTATCAACATCTTACAATGTTCAATTGATCCTTTGATATCTTGTCTATATAACACTTTATCAAAATCGATTGAGGCGTTAATTTTTTCCATGATATCAGATACACCGCCTTTAAAACGGCCACCCCATAAGGAATTTGCTTGTTCGCTTTGTTTATAATCAGTCATCGGTCTTTTCTTTATTTTGTTTCGTTTGAGGATAAAACATGAATAATAAGATATTATATTTTACAGCATTCATTACCCTGATCATTGCCACATTGGCATATTATAACATAGGGAATACGCCAAATAACAATGTACCACAAGGCCTTAACGCTGGCACAATGAAAAGATTTATAGTCGCCGATAAATTAATGGCGGCACCTCAGTCTGTTTTTTTAGATGAAAGAGGCAATGAAGTTACTTTTTCAGATTTTAAAGGCAAAGTAATTCTCGTTAATTTATGGGCCACTTGGTGTGCGCCTTGCATTAAAGAAATGCCCGATCTTAATGATTTGCAAAAAGCAATGGAAGGAACAAATTTTCAAATCATTCTCATTTCTGAAAACCAAGATGGCATTGAAAGTTCGATCAAGTTTCTAAAAGACAATAATATCTCCCATTTAAAAACATATATTGACCCCAAAAGAAAAATTGCCCGCGCTTTAAAAGCCAATGCCCTTCCCACCAGTGTTTTATTCGATCAAAATGGAAACGAAGTCGGCCGATTAGTGGGCCCCGCTTTGTGGAATTCCGAAGATGCAATGAACATGATAAATTACTTTTTACGGGCTGATAATACTTGACATTTTGTTATAATATAACATATATTGCCCATAGTCTTAGTAATTAAGAGTCAAAGTTAATGAAATTTCTTCTGATCGCTTCCCCACTACTAGCATTATCGTTAACGATAATGCCATCAGCCTTTGCCCAAGAAACACCACCATTACATGATCATGCTCAAGACCATGATCACGAAATGGACGAAATTTTTGTCACGGCCTCTCCCCATAAAAAAAACAGGCTTGATGTTCTTCAAGGAAGTAACATTTTAAATGCCGACGAGCTTAATAAAAATATGGCCGCAACCATTGGTGAAACTTTGTCTGGAATACCCGGTATTTCATCTACATTTTTTGGCCCTGGTGCCAGCCGCCCGATCATTCGAGGATTAGGGGGAGACCGCATTCGCGTCCTGATTAACGGTATCGGCAGCATCGATGCGGCCAGTACAAGTCCCGATCATTCCGTTGCAGGAGATCCATTGACCGCAGAACGTGTTGAAATTATGCGCGGCGCCAGTACATTATTATACGGCAGCAACGCCGTCGGTGGTGTGGTTAATATCATTGATAATCGAATTCCTACAGTCGTACCCGATATGGGTGCTTCTGGTCGTGCGCGTCTCGCTTTAGATACGGTTAGTAATGATCGATCCGGCGGCGGCACTATCAATGTGGCCGCAACCGATAATATTGTGCTCCATGTTGACGGTTATTATCGGCGAACAGGAAATTATAATATTCCCGGCTTCGTAAAAAGCCGCTATTTAAGAGCTCTGGAAGCAATCCCTTCCCAAGACCAGAAAATGAATATAGTTGAGAATTCTGATGTGGATAATAAAGGCGGCACCATTGGCATAAGCTGGATTGGTGCCAATTCAATCTTTGGTATTTCAGCGAATATAAATAACAGCAATTACGGCGTTCCAAACGGCGAAGAAGTCCCTGTACGTATTGGCCTTGATCAAAAAAGATTTGATCTAAAAGGAAACCTTGAACAAGATTTTCTGATCTTTCAAGAAAGCCGTCTGCGCTTTGGTTATGCTGATTATAAACATATTGAATTTGAAGGTTTGCAAGAAGGTACAAGTTTTAATAATTTAGGTTGGGAAGGCCGACTTGAACTTATTCAGCAAAGAATTGGTAATATTCACGGATCAGTGGGCATACAGATGCGAAACCGCGAATTTTCCGCTATTGGCGAAGAAGCCTTTGTACCCCCGACCAGTACATTTCAATGGGGCGTTTTTGTTGTTGAAGAAATCGAGATAGAACCTGTCACTGTAGAAATCGGGGCCCGATATGATCATCAGAATGCCCAAAATAAACCCTTAGGGATCGCAAAATCATTCCATAATTTCAGCTTTTCTGGTGGGGTGGCATATCATCCTAGCGATGCAGATTTAATCGGCATAAGTATTAGCCGTTCAGAACGCAGCCCAACACCAGAAGAATTATTTTCCAATGGTCCACATTTAGCGACCAATGCTTATGAACTGGGCAATTTATATTTAACCAATGAAAAAGCCATCAGTGCTGAGCTTACTTTTAAAAGGGATTTAGGCTCCTTTAGCAGCAGTGTTAATCTCTATCATACATGGTATCAAGATTTCATCTATGAACATGAAACAGGGCAGACTATGAACGGCCTTACCTTGCTCGAATTTAGAGCAAAAAACGCCAAATTTTATGGTGCAGAATTAGAAATGGACTATACCTTACTTGATGAGCAATATTATAAAATTCTACTCAGTGTCTCTGGCGATTATATCCATGCAGAATTTAAAGATGGCGCCATTATTCCACGCATGCCCGCAAAAAGCGCCAATATTGGTCTAGAATATAAAAGTGACTATTACGATGCCTCAGGCGATATTCGCTTCGTCGGTGCCATGAAAAAAACAGCCTTAGATATCCTGCCGACCGATGGTTATACATCTATTGACCTCTCCTTTACATGGCGGCCAATGGGAAAGGAACAAAACTTAGACCTGCGCCTACAAGCCCTAAACATCACCAATGTGCAAAGACGCCAACATACCTCTTTCCTTAAGGATTTAGTGGCTATGCCCGGACGAAATTTCAAACTCTCTTTAAATTACGGATTTTAAATTAGATATATTTTACATATAAAATATTTTGGGGCTGACCCAGATAACTACTCTAGTTTCTCTTTAACCCACTGTTTTAG
>CALDNY010000295.1 GCA_937914685.1 uncultured Kordiimonadaceae bacterium | reverse complement strand
ATGATTTAACAACACCCGACGCATCTGTTCCGGGAATATCACAGTGAAGCCAACCTTGGGTATGACTAATCATGGAAACAGAGTTTCCAGTGCCGCCCACAGGAAAACCTGATTCAGTAAGCGCATCAATCAAAGGATCAACCTTAGCAACATCACCAACCATAAATTCTACATTACTGCGGGTAGTAAAACGAATGTGACCATCGGCATATTGGTCGGCGATTTCGGCAAGTTTGCGAACGGTAAAAACATCCATTTGACGTTGGGTTCCTGCCCGAACCGTCCAGATTTCATCGCCCCCTTTAGCCACATGATGTAAAACACCAGGACGCAGACGATCGTGCCAGTCCCAATTGCCAAAATTCTTAGACATTAAAGGGTGCATCAATGGCATTGGATCCATAACACCCGTTTCAACAGGTCTGCGAGGTTGCACATGTTCGTTCATAATTTATTATCCTTTATATATAAAAACCCAAAACAACTATTATTCGGCAGCAACATCTTTATGCTTTTTGCGCTCAAACCATTTTTCTGCTTCCTCAGCAAAATCATCGGTACGAACATAGCTACTTGTGCGTGGGTGATTAACCATGTTGGGATCAACATCAATATCAAGAGCTTCCAAGAAATTAGCCAGACCTATACGGTCAATAGTTTCGCCAATCCGTTCATGCTCTAGCGCGTTTTCAGCAAAGAAATCGACGATTTCTTCTGATAGCTGTTCTAATTTTTCAAAGTCTTCTTCGGTCTCAAGTTTAATGAATGGAATAATAACAGAACCCATAGTATCGCCAATTTTCAACGAACGTTTACCACCCAGAAGAATAGTAGCCCCTCTATCATCGCCGGGGGATAAGGCTTTAGTCATGACATTTATGCAATGCATACACCGTACGCAACTTGAGTTATCTACGTCTAAGGTGTCGTCATCATTGAGACTTAATGCACGGGTCGGGCAATTTGTAATGACGGCATCAATCATATATTTACGACCAACCTTAGCCACATATTTTTTAACTTCTTCCTGATTAACTTTCATTTCATCGCGCCATGTGCCGATCACGGCAAAATCAGCACGATGAATGGCATTAACGCAATCATTAGGACAACCAGAAAATTTAAATTTAAATTTATAAGGCAAGGCAGGACGGTGCATCTCGCCTAAAAGATTATTAATGACCCGCCTATGGGCTTTTTGCTCGTTATAACAGGACTGTTCACAGCGCGCGGATCCAACACAGCTCATGGAGGTCCGTAACGCTGGCCCCGCACCGCCCATATCAAAGCCAATTTTGTTAAGCTCATCAAAGGCGACCTGAACATTTTCAGTGGTGCATCCTTGGAACATAATGTCACCAGATTGACCATGAAGGGCAATAAGTCCACTACCATGTTTTTCCCAAATATCACACATTTGACGAAGTAGATCAGAGGTATAATGAAAACCAGCCGGCGGTTGAATACGAAGGGTATGAAATTCTTTAGATTCAGG
>CALDNY010000294.1 GCA_937914685.1 uncultured Kordiimonadaceae bacterium | reverse complement strand
CACGTCCAATATAACTTGACCAAGTTTTACATCAGCGCCGATCATGTCTGGCACATAAGTTTCAACAGACGATTTGATAATTTGGCCCACATTGGATGATAAATAATAGAGTGCGCCCGCACCGAGCGCGATAATAACAACAAGGCCAATCAATATTTTTTTCATTTTCCATCTCCTTATTATCTATAAAATTAGTTTCACTGATAAATTGGTCAATTGCAACCATTAATCACTTGACCTTTAGCAACTTAAGCACAACAATCTGAACTATATTATAAAATAGGGATTGATAAAATGGGCATCATATCATACGCGGGTGGGCTAGGGCTTATTACATTAAGCGTTTATATAATGGTCGTAGGGCGTGATTTAATGGTGCCTTTTGTCATTAGTGTGGCCATTTGGCATTTGATCAACACATTATCGGGTTATTATCATCGATTAAATATTAAAAATATATCCCTGCCAAAGCCCCTTTGCTTCATTGCCTCCATCCTTACGATGATTTTGGCATTAAATTTTTTGTTTGATATGATCGGTAGTAATATTGCCGATGTTAAAGCCGCCGCCCCTATTTATCAGGAAAATCTCCTTAAACTTTCCGCACGAGTTCACGATTTGCTCGGTTTTCAAACTCAAACAAACTTTACCCAGTTAATCAATCAGATTAACATTACCCCCTTCATCAGTAATATCGCAGGCACTATGGCAAGTATTGCAGGTAATGCAGGTCTTATTCTTATTTACGTGCTTTTTATATTTTTAGAACAAGCAAGTTTTCATAAAAAACTTAAAGCATTATTGACTGATTCAGATCAGGCCATAAAAATTGAAGCTATCATTAGTACGATTTCACAGAAGGTCGAAACCTATGTGGCCATTAAAACCTTTGTTAGTTTGCTGACCGGCATCGCGTGTTATGTGGTTCTTATTTTAAATGATGTAGATTATGCTAGCTTCTGGGCCTTTATCATTTTTCTACTTAATTATATTCCGACCGTCGGTTCCATGCTTGCCGTATTATTTCCAGCCTTATTAAGTTTAGTACAATTTCCCACATTCACACCTTTTTTAATCATTATCACCAGCTTAGGCTGTATTCAGGTTTTAATCGGCAATATACTCGAGCCAAAATTAATGGGGAATTCACTCAACCTTAGCCCGCTTGTTGTTATGCTTTCATTGGCATTATGGGGCAGTATTTGGGGTATCGCTGGCATGTTTTTAAGCGTCCCATTCACCGTTATTTTGATGATAATATTTTCTGAATTTCCCAAAACAAGGCCAATTGCTATCATTCTCTCTCAAAACGGGAAAATATGATTGATTAAAAATTAGCGGTATTTATCAATAAAAATAAAACCATACCCATATACACTTTTGGGTAGTAAACCTATATTTTCTCAAAAGCTGATTTAAATAAAATTAATTCTATTTCTGATAATATAATCTAAAGAGTAAATTAAGCATTTTTTTAACACGATCATCGTTGATT
>CALDNY010000293.1 GCA_937914685.1 uncultured Kordiimonadaceae bacterium | reverse complement strand
TGGTTATATAAATACCAATATGTTTTTTCGCCAATTTTATAATCAGCACTTATAATCATCATTATAGAAAATAAACTTTGGCATTAGTATGGCAAAAATATATAATATTGCCATGACAAAAATAAAATCTATTTGCGTATATTGTGGCTCGCGTCCGGGCAACAATAAAGGCTTTCAAATTCTTGCAAAAAAAACGGGGGAAATATTAGCCTCTGAAAAAATAGAACTTATTTATGGTGGGGGCAGTGTTGGCCTGATGGGAATCATTGCCAGTAGCGTCATGGATAATGGCGGTACAGTCCACGGCATTATCCCAGGCCATCTTCACCATAACGAAATACCCCATGAAGGTCTTAGCAAATTAACGATTGTTGATAACATGCACCAGCGGAAACGTCTGATGTTTGATCATTCTGATGCCTTTCTTATTCTGCCCGGCAGCATTGGTACATTAGATGAAACCATCGAGGCCATTACGTGGCGACAATTAAAGCTTCATGATAAACCAATTATATTATTGAACAGCGAAAATTACTGGGATCCTTTTTTAAAATTGTTGGAAAATATTATTGATCATGGTTTCACAACTGTGCAAACCATGTCGTTATTTCATGTTGTAAATTCATTGGATGATGTTTTACCATTGCTAAAAAGCCTGCCTGACCCAAAAATTGATCCAAAAAACACCTTATTGTGACTATTTATTCAATTTCAGCTCTTCCATGTTGATATATCTAATGTTACTTTGCATCATAACTAATCAAACAACAACTGACTGACAAAAACTCAAGTTAAAGGAATAACATGGCTAAAATTAAAGTTGACAATCCCATCGTTGAATTAGACGGTGATGAAATGACCCGCATTATTTGGGCATGGATTAAAGAACGGCTCATTCATCCCTATCTTGATATTGATCTTCATTATTATGATCTTAGCATAGAAAAACGCGATGAAACTGATGACCAAATTACCATAGATAGCGCTAATGCTATTTTGAAACATGGCGTCGGTGTTAAATGTGCAACCATCACACCAGATGAAGAGCGTGTTGAGGAATTCGGCTTGAAAAAAATGTGGCGTTCACCAAATGGGACAATTCGTAACATTCTTGGTGGAACTGTATTTCGTAAACCTATTATTTGTTCAAACATACCTCGCCTCGTTCCCGGTTGGACAGACCCTATCGTGATTGGCCGTCATGCTTTTGGCGACCAATATCGCGCTACTGATTTTAAAGTGCCGGGCGCTGGTAAATTGACCATCAAATTCCAACCCGATGACGGCAGTGAGGCCATTGAACATGAGGTTTTCCAATTTGAAAAAAGTGGTGTGGCGATGGCCATGTATAACCTTGATGAAAGTATCCGTGATTTTGCCCGTGCCAGTATGAATTATGGCCTAAATATAGGCTGGCCTGTTTATCTTTCGACAAAAAACACAATATTAAAGGCCTATGATGGTCGCTTTAAAGATCTGTTTGAAGAAATTTTTCAAGCAGAATTTGCTGATAAATTCAAAGATGCGGGTATTAGCTATGAACATCGTTTAATTGATGACATGGTGGCTTGTGTTATGAAATGGAACGGAAAATTTGTCTGGGCCTGTAAAAATTATGATGGTGATGTACAGTCCGACACAGTGGCTCAGGGCTTTGGCTCACTTGGCCTTATGTCTTCCCAACTGCTTACTCCAAGCGGAAATGTTATGGAATCAGAGGCCGCTCACGGAACAGTGACACGCCATTACCGTTTGCATCAAGCGGGTGAAGAAACATCAACAAACCCGATTGCCTCCATTTATGCGTGGACCGGCGGCCTACGTCACCGCGGTGAGCTTGATAGTAATCAAAAACTCATCAATTTTGCTGATACTCTTGATAGAGTTTGTGTTCAAACCGTTGAACAGGGGAATATGACAAAAGACTTAGCCTTATTGGTCGGTCCTGAGCAACATTGGCTCACATCAAAACAATTCTTTGATAAAATTGATGAAAACCTACAGCGTGAAATGGCTTAAAACGTCACTAAAAAACATTGAAAAAAGCAGGCCTCAAAGCCTGCTTTTTTTATAAATCCAAATCCTCAACATCCGATTGGCCAAAATCATCTTTTGAGATAAGTCTGTATGTTTCTTCAATTCTCTCTTTGAGGCTTGGATGATGATCGAGTAAATGATGAAAATCCAGAGCATCAAGAACAAGTAACTGTGCCTTGGTTGTCGCTAAATAATTTGCGTGAAAAGTGGTTCTTTCCATTAATGACTTTGCCCCAAAGAACGCCCCTTTATTCAAATAAATTTCCCCCTCCTCATCTCGTCTACTAATGGAGCCTGAGACAATAAGGAATAATTTATCGGCAGTTTCCCCTTCATAAGCAATTAATTTACCGCTCTCAACCACTTTAGAACGAAGTTTCTTGGCAATTGTATTGATTAAATTAGCCTCTAAGCCATTAAAAAGCGGTACGCTGGCGACCAACCCCCAACGAATAACAAAATCACGACTATGAATTTCATTGGCAAAACCAGACGCAATGATCCCGATCGGCAGCGCATAAACCCCAATCCCAAGCACCATAACAACAGATCCAAACATTTTCCCCCACATGGTAATGGGAACCACATCGCCGTAGCCAATTGTCGTTAATGTGGCAAGAGCCCACCACATAGCACTTGGAATATCACCAAAGGCATCGGGCTGTGCGGCGCGTTCCACATAATACATGATGCTCGAAGAAAAAAGCACCAGACCAAGCATAATAATAAGAGTGGCAATCAGGGCTCGGCCTTCGGAATATATAACATTCCATAATGAACTGAGCGCTGGTGAATAACGCATTAGTTTAAACAGACGTAAAAAACGAAACACCCTTAGGAAACGGAAATCAA
>CALDNY010000292.1 GCA_937914685.1 uncultured Kordiimonadaceae bacterium | reverse complement strand
CTAAAACAGTGGGTTAAAGAGAAACTAGAGTAGTTATCTGGGTCAGCCCCAAAATTTATTAGAATTGCTTAAGGGTGTCTTTGTTGGAAAATAAACATATTTACAATGAACAAATAAGTTACATTAAATAACAAAATACAATTTAAAGTTTAATAATATTTTTTAAAACAATTAAGTTGCACAAAATTATTTGCTGTATTCAGGTTATCAGTCTTATAAGTCATTAATATATAGAGGTAATTATGGAACAAATTTTAAATAAATATGGAATTAGAAGCAGAATTCTTAGTGTCATCGCTGTCCTTTTAATAGCGATGCTAGGGTTTGCCGGAGTGGTCCTAAATGATTATTGGACAGAAAAAGTTGAAATGAAAAAGTTGGACACGCTCGCCAACTTTACTCCGTTTGTTAGCCAGATGGTCCATGAATTACAAAAAAGAGAGAGGCTCATCAGCAGGTTATATAGGATCAAATGGGGAAAGCCAATTTAAGGAAACATTGAATAGTCAAAAAACGGAAACTGATACTATAAAAGGTGTGTTTGATAAGGCCTTGGCAGATTTTCCGACAGATAACTATGGCGAAGCTATGGTCTCAAAGTTAAATTCAGCAATTTCAGATTTAAATAAAATTGAAGAATCTCGAAATAGTGTTCAAAAATTATCCATAACGACACCGAAAATGGCCGCCTATTACACAGGAACAATTACCAAATTACTTGATGTTATTAAAGCGAGTGCGAACCTAACGACAAATGCAGGAATTCTAACTGAAATTTCTACTTATATTGCTATTCTTGAGGCTAAAGAAAAAGCTGGTCAGGAACGTGCCGCAGGTGCTGGCAGTTATGCGGGGGGGGCATTTAACGAAGCAGGACTTCAAAAACTGGTTTCCTTAATCGCCCAACAAGACGCGTTCATGGCAACCTTTAATACTTATGCGTCTGCTGAGGATAAAAGCTTTTATGCCGCCACTGTTAAAGGTGCGGATGTGGATCGGGTAGATTTCCTTCGTGATTATGCAAAAAAATCAGCCCAAGATCTATCGGGCAGCGGTGCCACAGGCACGCCCGAATGGTTCAAGGTTATGACGGTAAAAATCGATTTAATTAAAAAGGTCGAAGATCGTCTAGCAAATGGCTTTAGCAACGATTCCCATGAACTCGCCACTTCGGCGGGTCAAGCATTTTGGTTCATTCTGACGTTTTTGGTGATTTTATTAGGGGCGGTTATTCTATTCTCCTTTAATGCAATTCAATCAATCGTCAAACCCTTAGAACGCATTAAAGTGAGCATGGCAGAGCTTTCAGGTGGAAACTTGCAAGTGGATGTACCACACATTGATTATGGAAGTGAAATTGGCGAAATGGCTAATGCTGTTGAAATATTTAAAAAAGCCGCCTTTGAAAATCAAGAAATGCAAAAAGAAGCAGAAGCCACGCGCGTACAAAGAAACCAAGAAGAACAAGATCGTCAGCAAGAAGAAAGCCAGCGCCAACATGAAGAAACGGAACGTGAGGCTGAACGAGAAAATGCTGCGACCCTAGAACGTCAAAAACAAGAGCAGGAGGCTATTCAAACCCAACGAAATGATAGGTTAGAACTCGCCAAGCGTTTTGAAGACCGGGTCATTGGTGTGTTAGAGAGCGTCTCTGGTTCTGCCAGTAGCCTTAATGAAACATCGCAAGCTATGGCTAATGCGGCGGAGCGAACTCAAGAGCAATCGGTTGCCGCTAGTAGCGTTACCCGTCAAGCGAGCGGCAATGTCGAAGCAGTTGCGGCCGCGTCCGAAGAAATGTCAGCGTCGATTTCCGAGATCACACGTCAGGTTTCTGATGCGGCTCATGTGGCGACGGGGGCGGTAGAAAAGGCCTCTGAGGCGGCGCAAAGAGTTGATACTTTAAGGGAGACCGCCACAAAAATTGGTGATGTGGTTAGACTTATTAGTGATATTGCTGAACAAACTAATTTGCTTGCCCTTAATGCTACCATTGAAGCCGCGCGTGCGGGTGAGGCTGGCAAAGGGTTTGCGGTAGTTGCTAGTGAAGTAAAATCGCTCGCGACACAAACGGCTAGTGCCACAGAAGAAATCGGTAGTCAAATCAATGAAATGCAGTTGGCGACCACCTCTGCGGTAACGGCGGTTGAAGAAATTTCAGCGACTGTTAAGCAAATCAATGAAATTTCAACGGCAATTGCCGCTGCGGTTGAGGAACAATCAGCCGCAACCAATGAAATTTCACGAAATGCTGCAGAGGCGTCTACTGGTACGGAAGAAGTTAGTAGAAATATTGAGCAAGTTAATGAACTAGCGGCAGAAACTGGTGTTGCGGCGAGCAGCGTCCTTACTGCGTCTGATGAGTTAGCGGTGCAAGCTAAAACGCTTCGTCAAGAAGTGGATAATTTCTTAAAAGAAGTAAGAGCGGATTAAATCCCATTTAGATCATTTAATTTAAAACAGCAGAGTTTACATAAAACTCTGCTGTTTTTTATTGCACACAGATTAGCGTTTAGCCTTTTGGCTCAATGCCGACACTTTCGAAATGGGCAATTAATTCGCCATTGGCGGCCATTTCGCGGATAATGTCGCAGCCACCGACAAATTCACCTTTAACGTAAAGTTGTGGGATTGTTGGCCAGTCGCTAAATTCTTTAATGCCGTTGCGTAGGCTTTCGTCGGAAAGCACGTTATATGTTGTATAATCCACATTAAAATAATTGAGAATTTCAATAACCGTTGCGGAAAAGCCGCACTGTGGGAACATGGGATCGCCTTTCATGTAAAGAACGATATTGTCTGCGGTTACGTCATTTTTAATGCGGTCATGTACTGAGGTTGTCATAATATTATCCTGATAATTTATTAGTATGAGTTCTGGTTCTGCATCGCATTACCATTACGACTATTTAGCGGCTTATTCGGGCGCCGAGGTTTGTAGTGAAAGAGCGTGAAGCTCCGCGCCGATTTTCCCCTTTAAGGCCTTATAGACCATTTGGTGCTGTTGCACTCTATTTTTTCCGATAAATTCTTTTGAAATTACGCTGGCGGCAAATTGGCTACCGTCACCGCGCATATCCTGAATTTGAATTTGAGCATCTGGTAAAATTTCCAAAATCATTTGTTTAATTTCTGGTGCGTCTAACGCCATTTTATTCTCCTTAAGCTTCAATTGACATATAGTTTGGCATCCATGACATATGGGCGTCAAGTAGATCAGTTACCTTTAAGGTGAAACAATCCTTAATATCTAGGCTATCACCGCGAACAATACCAATTTTTTCTGCTTTTACGCGGGATTTTACAGCAGCGTCCAGAATAATATCAGCTAGCGATGATGATGTGCTGATAATATATCTGGCTTGATCTTCGCCAAAACCATAAGCAAAAAGTGGAATGTCGCCTTCATTAAGAACCACATCGATGCCTTTTTTTGAGGCCATGGCCATTTCGGCGAGGGCAATGAAAAGGCCGCCATCTGAAATATCATGACAGGCGGTTATATTGCCTGCTAAAATGTGTCTGCGGACAAAATTACCGTTTTTCTTCTCTAAATTGAGATTAACCGGTGGTGGCGGACCTTCTTCGCTCTCTTCGATGATTGATAAATATTGTGAACAGCTAATATGACCTTTGCTTTGGCCGATCAGGATAATAACGTCGCCTTCTCTTTTTGGGGCGATATTAACCATTTTACTGCTGTCTTTAAGCAAGCCCACACCACCGATTGCGGGGGTTGGGTGGATGCCAATACCATTTGTTTCATTGTAAAGCGACACATTGCCGCTAATCACCGGATAGTTAAGAACGGTGCAGGCTTCTTTTATGCCTTGGATAGCACCAACAAATTGACCCATAATATCGGGGCGTTCAGGGTTGCCAAAATTTAAGCAATCCGTTATGGCCATGGGAGTTGCGCCGACAGCGGTAATATTACGCCATGTTTCTGCGACGGCTTGTTTTGCGCCCTCAACGGGGTCAGCGAAACAATAACGCGGTGTACAGTCCGTTGAAATAGCAAGGGCTTTTTCAGTATTATGAACCCGCACAACAGCAGCATCGCCACCGGGCATTTGAATGGTATCGGCCATCACTTGATTATCATATTGCTGCCAAATCCAAGCGCGGCTTGAAAGGGCGGCACTACCAAGCATTGTAAGCATGGTTTCGCCAAGATTATCTGGTACTGTGATGTTTTTAAGATCAATAGTTTCCGGCGGTTCCGTTTTAACCCAAGGTCGATCATATTCTGGTGAATTATCGGCTAAAGGTTGAGTAGGGATATCGGCGACTATTTCGCCTTTAAAAGATAAAGTAAGGTTGCCTTTAGCCGTAATTTCGCCGATCACAGCAAAATCAAGGTCCCACTTAACAAATATGGCTTTGGCTTCTTCGATGCGGTCAGGTTTTAAAACCACAAGCATGCGTTCTTGGCTTTCTGATAGCATCATCTCGTAGGGGGTCATTCCTTGTTCGCGCTGTGGAACCATATCAAGATTAAGGGCAAAACCAACGCCGCCGCCAGAAGCCATTTCAACAGAAGAAGAGGTAAGGCCCGCCGCTCCCATATCCTGAATGGCGACAACCATATCCGTTGACATAAGCTCTAGGCAGGCTTCGATTAATAGTTTTTCTGTGAAAGGATCGCCAACTTGTACTGTTGGGCGCTTTTCTTCGCTATCTTCGGTAAATTCAGCGGAGGCCATAGTGGCGCCGTGAATACCATCGCGGCCGGTTTTCGATCCAACATAAATCACGGGGTTTCCAACGCCTGCCGCCGCAGATAAGAAGATTTTATCTTGATCGGCCAAACCAACAGTCATGGCATTGACCAAGATATTACCATTATAGGACGGATGAAAATTAGTTTCCCCGCCCACAGTCGGTACCCCGACACAGTTACCGTATCCACCAATCCCCTCGACCACACCGCTGAGCAGATGGCGTGTTTTATGATGTTTAGGAGAGCCAAAGCGCAAGGCATTCATATTGGCAATCGGTCGTGCTCCCATGGTAAAGACATCGCGTAAAATACCGCCGACACCCGTTGCCGCCCCTTGGTAAGGCTCAATATAGGACGGGTGATTATGACTTTCCATTTTAAAAATTGCCGCTTGGTTATCACCAATATCAATAACTCCGGCATTTTCACCGGGGCCGTGAATAACCCAAGGGGCTTTAGTTGGCAGGGTTTTAAGATGTAATTTTGATGATTTATAAGAACAATGCTCACTCCACATGACCGAAAAAATGCCAAGCTCGGTTAAGGTCGGTGCGCGGCCAAGAATTTTGATCATTAATTTGTGTTCGCCGTCGGAAAGGCCATGCTCTTTGACCATTTCTTTGGTGATTGTTACCTTGTTGTTCCAATTACTATTCGTCATATACTCTAAACCTACTACGTCGTTAAATTTATTTTAGTGAATTAATAATGCTTTCGAAAAAGCCTCGTCCGTCTGTGCCACCCTGAACTTCTTCGATGAAACGTTCGGGATGGGGCATCATCCCAAGAATATTGCCGGCTTTATTGGTAATGCCCGCGATGTTGTTTTGTGATCCGTTGGGATTGGCCCCTTCGGTGGGCTCATTGTTATCATCTACATAACGAAAGGCCACTTGTTTATTAGACTCTAATTTTTTAAGCACATTTGGCGCGGCGAAATAATTACCGTCATGATGGGCGACAGGAATTTCTATGTTTTGATTTCGTTGATAGGCATTGGTGAATGTGCTTGTATTATTTTCGACTTTTAAATTAACGTTTTTACAAACAAATTTAAGAGAGCGATTGCGCATTAATACCCCGGGCAGCAATCCCATTTCAGTCAATACCTGAAAACCATTGCAAATTCCGATCACATTGCCGCCGCGATTAGCATGAGCCATAACCAGTTCCATAGCAGGGGAACGCGCCGCCATAGCACCGCACCGTAAATAGTCACCAAAAGAAAATCCGCCAGGAAGGGCGATTAAATCAACATCAGGCATTTCTGTATCCTGATGCCAGATGGCATAGGGTTTAGTGCCAGTGATTTTTTCTAATGCGTCAAACATATCCCGATCGCAATTTGATGCGGGAAAAGTAACAACAGCAGTTTTCATCTTAATATTCCTTATTGGCGCGTAGATTATTCAATATCAATGGTGTAATTTTCAATGACCATATTGGAAAGTAATTTTTTACACATTTCTTCGACATTTTCTCTGATTGCAGTTGGATCACTTTCAAGCAGATCCAGTTCAATATATTTACCTTGTCTTACATCTTCAACGCCACTGAAACCCAGTGCGCCAAGGGCGTGTTGAATGGCTTTACCTTGGGGGTCGAGGACGCCATTTTTAAGCGTAATATGAACACGTGCTTTCACCAATTTATCCTTTAATATTATATTTAAAATTCATTATTCTTCTGTATCGAGCGATATACCAAGACGTCTTGCCACTTCTTGGTAGGCTTCTATTTCACCACCTAAGTCACGGCGAAAACGGTCTTTATCCAACTTTTCACCAGTTTCAAAATCCCAAAGGCGGCAATTATCGGGGCTAAATTCATCGGCAAGGACAATGAAGTGACCATCATCACCATCATCAAGGCGACCAAATTCAAGTTTAAAATCAATTAGTTCAATGCCAATTCCTGCAAATAAGCCGCGCAGAAAATCATTGATCTTTGATGTCATTTCCATAATTTCCATCAATTCATCTTCTTGGGCAATTTCAAGCACCAATATATGATTTTCTGGAATCAACGGATCTCCTAAATCATCATCTTTTAATGAAAATTCAATGATCGGCCGCGGCAGACGTGTGCCTTCTTCGATGCCGAATGTTTTAGCCATAGTGCCTGCTACGGTATTTCTGACAATCACTTCAAGGGGAATAATATCAACTTCATGGCAAAGTTGCTCACGATCAGACAAGCGTTCGATAAAATGAGTAGGGATGCCGATTTGCGAAAGTCTCGTCATAATCAGCTCGCTCATTTTATTATTGATAATGCCTTTTCCAGCAATGGTGCCTTTTTTAACATTGTTAAAGGCCGTGGCATCATCTTTAAAATGTTGAATAATAGTGTCTGGTTTTGGCCCTTTATATAAGATTTTGGCCTTACCTTCATATAGCATTTCTTTGTTAGTCATGGTTTTCCTTGAGGCGTTTTAAGAGTGCAGAATCAAGCGAGGTCAATTTATCTTAAAAACAACTGAAAAACAATCAGACTTAACTCTTTAAAATATTTTTTTTCATATTATATAAAAAATATGGAAACATGCTAGAAAATGACGTACAAGGCGTCATATTACAATAATTTTCGATAATAAGGAGCAAATATCAATGTCACAATTCGATGACCGGGAAAAAGCGGCTGAAAATCAATTTTCTCATAATAAAGAATCAGAATTTAAAGCATCCGCCCGTCGCAATAAGCTTTTGGGCATTTGGGCCGCAGAACAAATGGGTATTACTGGGGAAGCGGTTGATGCCTACGCTCGCCAAGTGATTGATAGCGATTTCGAAGAAGTGGGAAATGATGACGTTTACCGCAAAGTAAAAAGAGACTTTGATGAAAAAAATGTGGACAAAAGCGAACGCCAAATCCGCCGCCAAATGGATGAGCTTATGGCCATTGCCCGAGAACAGATAAAATCAGAAGTTTAAACGTTAACCGTTACGAAAATACAAGACGGTTATTGAATTTTTTAAACAAAAAGGGAATGGTTTGATTTCCCTTTAATCCAGCTCCGATCCCTAATTTAACACCCATGCGCTATGGCCGTATTACGTTTTTCGTAACGCATTGATATATTTCGACTGTCCGCTTTGGGTCCAGACCGTGTGAAAAATCGATTATTGTTTTCTGCTCCTTAAAACCTGTTCTATT
>CALDNY010000291.1 GCA_937914685.1 uncultured Kordiimonadaceae bacterium | reverse complement strand
GCCCCGCGATGAGATTTGAAGCATGTGTTGCAGCGACCGGTTGAGACCACCGTCGGAAGCAGACATTCAAACTTCTAATTAATCACCATTAATCCTCTTTCTATAATAGCCTGATAGAAAGTTCGAAAATTGTCTGTATTTCTTAATCAAAGATTTCTGATAATGTTAATCTGTGGCAAAAGAAATTACTTTAGGAAAATATTTAAATACGCTAAGCCTTGGGGTGTTATCAGCCATAGAAATCCCGCGCAATTAAATATGACTGTTACCCAGTAAATCACCAAGAAAGGTTGTTTTTTGGTTTTATGTCGAAATTTTTGTTGTGCCAATAGTGCGCCAGGCCATCCCCCGAAAAGGGAGAGTATATGCAATAAATCCTCTGAAATTCGCTGTTCTTTTTCTTGAGCAGAGTTTTTATCAGCACCATACGTAAAAAAGGTCACTATACTTAAGATAATATAGAAATAAAATATGTGAATTGGCAGTTCAGTTATCAAAACCATAAGGCCTATGAAGAATATAAAAAAAGTTGGGATAATAAAAATTATTGAATTTATTTTATAAGGAGTTTCCTTAAATATAGGGGCTTCGTTAAATGCCGCTTCTCTTGCAAAGATACGTCCATTCTTATCAAGTGAAATAGTATAAGTGACCAGTTGATTAATCACTGGTCTTTTGTTGCGATAATAAAACCCCGAAGCGTGGATGAATATTTGTTTACTCCCATCAACCGGCGTTATAAATCCAAATCCTTTATCATCATTCCAAGTTGTTAATTTACCTTTTGCATACATCTAGTTCAATCCAGTGATTTCTCTATTATAAATAGAGCTTAAGATAAAGTTCTTTTGACCGCGTCTTTCCAGCCATTATAAAATAAATCGCGGGTAGGGGCGTCCATTTGCGGTTCAAAGCATTTGTCGAGTTTCCAGTTTTTTGAAAATTCTTCTATGTTTGGGTAAAACCCTGCGGCCATGCCCGCAAGCCACGCCGCGCCGAGGGCTGTGGTTTCGGTAATCATTGGCCTATCAATGGATGTGTCCAACATATCAGCCAAAAACTGCATGGTCCAATCAGACGACGTCATGCCGCCATCGACCCGCAATTTTGAATGCCAAGCATGGGGAATATCTTTTTTCATGGCTTCTAATAAATCGCGACTTTGATAGCCAACACTTTCAAGGGCGGCGCGACAAAGTTCCGCCGGGCCACTGTTACGGGTTAAGCCATAGATCGCACCCCGACAATCCGCATCCCAATAAGGCGCGCCAAGGCCAGTAAAAGCGGGAACCATGTATAATTTATGATGCTGATCGGCCTTTTTCGCCAAATCATCAGTCTCTGCGGCATCATCAATGATATTAAGCCCATCGCGCAACCATTGAACAACGGCACCAGCGATAAAGATTGACCCTTCCAAGGCATAGGTAACCTTACCGTCCAATTGATAGGCAATGGTGCTAAGCAGTCGGTTTTTAGATTGAATAAGCTCATCACCCGTATTAAGCAGGGCAAAACAGCCCGTACCGTACGTTGATTTAATCATGCCCACATCAAAGCAAGCCTGACCGATGGCGGCCGCCTGTTGATCACCCGCCACACCGAGTATGGGAATTTTGCCGCCCAATAGTTCCGTATGACCAAACTCAGCGGCGCAATCCAAAACTTGCGGCAATAGGGACATATCAATATCAAAAAGGCGGCAGATATCCTGATCCCAAACCCCATCTTTAATATTATAAAGCATTGTGCGAGAGGCATTAGTGGCGTCGGTCACATGAGAGTTACCACCAGTTAATTTCCAAATTAAATAACAATCGACCGTGCCAAACAGTAATTTACCTTGTTGCGCTTTGGCGCGCGCCCCTTGGACATTATCCAATATCCATTTAATTTTGGAAGCCGAAAAATAAGGATCGAGCAACAAACCAGTTTTTTGGGAGATTTCTTTTTCGTGGCCTTGAGATTTAAGCAAATCGCAATATTCTGCGGCACGGCGATCCTGCCAAACAATAGCATTATAGATAGGCTCGCCGCTGTCTTTATCCCAAATTATCGTTGTTTCGCGCTGATTGGTAATACCAATGCCAACAATATCATCGGCACTCGCATTGACTTTTTCCATGGCTTGCTTGCAGGTGGCTAAGGTCGATTGCCAAATATCATGGGGGTCATGCTCGACCCAACCAGAACGAGGGAAATGCTGTTCAAATTCCTGTTGTCCGACCGCTGAAACCTTCATTTCCTGATCAAATAATATGGCTCTGCTTGATGTAGTCCCTTGATCTATGGCGAGTATATATTTCATATTTTTTCCAAATTTAACTAGATTTAACCATTAAAATGCTCGCTCAGCAAGGATAAGTCATTCAAAGCATGTGAATAATCTTTACTATCAATATGGATCGTTATAGCCTTGGTCAATAAACTAAATGGATGATGGAATAAAATATGAAGCAATTGATGATTTTTATAATGGCACTATTTTTTATGAGCGTTGGTACGGCCTTGGCAAAATCATTCGTAGAAACTTTTCCAAAACAGCCAGATCCTACAAAAAAATACATAATTTACCTGCATGGCACCATTGTTGAAGGCGATGTTATTATGCCCATTCATCCTGTTTTTGGCCTTTATGATATGCCTTTAATCCGTAACGCTCTTGGTGATATGGAAAATAGCGTCCTGATAAGTGCTCAGCGCCAGAAAAGAACAAAAGCGCCCATGTACGCAAGAAAAGTGGCTTATAGCGTTCTATCATTGTTAGAGGCAGGGGTTTTAGCAAAAAATATTACCATCGCTGGCTTTTCAAAAGGGGGGCATATCGCCATTCACGCCTCTGGCATTTTAAATAATGATCAAATAAATTTTGTCTTTATGGCTGCCTGTAACAATTGGGCCTTTAAGGATGATAAAATCAAGGTCGCAGGACGCATTTTATCAATCCTTGAAAGCTCAGACAATATTGGTATTTCCTGTAAACCGCTGATTGATAAAAGCACTAATGTCAAAGAATATAAAGAAATCATCCTAAACACAGGCAAAAAGCACGGTGCCTTTTACCAACCGATCCCAGAATGGGTTGAGCCCTTAAAAGCGTGGGCCTCTCAATAAAAAATTCTTAAACAGAACCACCATTTTCAAGCCAGTGGGCAGCCTCTTCGTTTAAGTTTTTATCAACGGCTTGTTTATATTGATCAAGTTCACCATCACTCAAGACACCGCGCCAGCGCCCATTGGTCCCTTTATTCATAAAGACATTACCGCCGCCTTCCCAGACGTCATCCGCTTCGGGCATAATTTGGGTAAAATTCTTTTTCATGGCGCCAAAGGTTATTCGCTCTAAAATAGCGGGTAACAAACTTTCATTGATATCAATATTAAGGTAGGCCGCAACCGCCCTCACTGATTTTTCAGGGTCTGCTAATAAATCGGCGAAATGAACAAAATGAATATTATCCAGATGGCGATAATCCCACCAAGATTGCACATGATGAAGGTGCGACCAATAAGGAAAGCCGTCCGTTTCCCAATCATACCAACTATGGCTGATCCAATTTTGCCAAAAGTCATGTATATCTTTAAAATCAAGGGGAAAATAACGGCCTAAGGCTTGAGCCTTTTGACTAAAGATACCTTTTACTTCATCACTATGCCTCGTATGATGGTTCCACATCGACATAAAAACATCGCGACCATCGCGACCCACATAAATATATTTTGCCGTCTCGAAATAAGGAAGTCCATCAAGGGGTAAATGAGTTTTGATAAAGCGACGGTTGGTTTGGCTCTCTAAGCCTTCTATAATATCATTTAAAGGTAAAAGATCCATACCAAGCCACGGTGACATGACGCTGACAGGGGCAGGGAACTGACCATCTTGATAAAGCAAATTAGCGACAATCGTCTGCATCCATGTGGTGCCGGCTTTATAAGATGTGGAGATAATAATATCGTCGGGCCGATGTTTATAGGCATCCCATCGCTTGCTATTAATAACGGGATGCTGATCATATTCATGCAGCTTTTTCGGTAAGTTATTCATCTATAAAATTCCTCCCTCTAACCATTTATATAAAATCTGAGAGTAGCCATTAGAAGATGTATTGTAAAGACTACTTACCAATGAGCGTTAAATCTTTATATTATTTGATTATCAGGCTTTGACTTGGTACTTTATTAAAAATATAGAGCTATAGGGATAATGGTTATGAAAAAAGATATCACCCGACGTGATTTTATTAATGGCACTCAGGTTGCGATTGGAGCGTCACTTTTATCGCCGTGGGCCAATGCCTTCGCTCAAGGAAAATCATCGGAATTTGAGCTGGGTCAAGGTTATTATCCGCCAGCATTGTCAGGAATGCGCGGCAGTCATGATGGTTCTTGGGAAACCATGCATGAGCGCGTTACCGGCACCACATGGCCATCAACAAAATACGAAGAAGATTATGATCTGGTGATCGTAGGGGCAGGGATCAGCGGTTTAACCGCCGCCTATTATTATAACAAAGAACATCCCGATGCGCGTATCCTGCTGCTTGATAATCATGATGATTTCGGCGGCCATGCCAAACGTAACGAATTTGAGATAAACGGCAGCACTCGTATAGGCTACGGCGGCACAGAATCGATAGATACACCATCGAATTACGGTAAAATAGGTAAAGAATTACTGAGTGAAATTGGCATTGATGTCGAAAAATTTTACCAAGCCTATGATCAGAAATTATATTCATCGATGGGACTTTCCAAAGGGGTTCTTTTTGATAAAGAAACCTATGGTCAACAAAAATTGGTTGTTGGTTATAACAAAATACCATGGCAAGAATTTGCGGCTAAATCGCCGATGAATGAGCGCGCGAAGGCGGATTTTATCCGTCTTTGTACAGATGAGCGGGATTATTTACCCGGTTTGACCTATGAAGAGAAATTTAAAATTCTCGATAATATCAGTTATGAAGATTTTCTTTTAAATTACGCCAAAGTCGATCAACAGGTCGTTGAATTGTATCGCCGTTGGGGTATGAGCAAATGGTGCGTCGGCGCTGAAGAAATCCCTGCTAGAAGAATGAAAGGATACGATTCAGGAATTCCCGGACTTAATCACACGTTGGTGAAAAAAGGCGGCTCAACGGACGATCCTTATATATTCCATTTTCCCGATGGTAATGCCTCAGTTGCACGTTTATTGGTGCGCTCTATGATCCCTGATGCGGTTCCAGGTTCAACCATGGAAGATGTGGTCACAACCAAGGTCAATTATTCACAGCTCGATAAAGAGGGCAAATCTGTGAGAATTCGTTTGAATAGTACAGTGGTTAACGCGGTCCATACCAAGGATAGCAAAGCCGTCAATGTGACTTTTGTTCATAAAGGCAAGCCCCATACGGTTCGTGCAAAGAATTGCATCATGGCATGCTATAATATGGCAATTCCTTATCTTTGTCCTGAATTGCCAAAAACTCAAGTGGACGGCCTTAAATACGGTGTAAAAATCCCACTGACCTACACCAAAGTGTTGGTGCCTAACTGGCGACCTTTTGCCGAACTTGGGCTTGATTTTGTTTATTATACCAATGGGTTTTTCAAACAGGTTGAACTCGATTATCCTGTTTCACTTGGCGATTATAAATTCGGTAGTTCACCAGACCAACCAATGGTGCTGCATATGTGTCATTCACATTATTCGCAGGATATTCAGGGGCCGGAACAGTGGCGAGCAGGGCGCCAACATCTGCTCAGCACGCCGTTTTCTGAATTTGAATATAATGTGCGCGATCAACTTGATCAGGCATTATCAGGTGCAGGCTTTGACGCGGAGCGTGACATTCACGCAATTACTGTCAATCGCTGGCCCCACGGCTATCCTTATAAAACCCAATTACTTTGGGAGCCGGATTGGGCCGATGAAGAAAGCAAACCGTGGGTGATTGGCAGAAAACGCTATGGACGCATTTCAATCGCCAATTCAGATGCGGGTGCGCTCTCTGGTACGAGGTCAGCAATTAATCAGGGATATCGAGCCGTTCAGGAAGTATTGTCGAATTCATAAATCAAAGTTTGATAGTGAATCCTAGTTTTTGAGGCTCAGAGTCCTTTTTTGTTTTTTCGAAAAAATTCTGATAATTTCTTTGAAAATCCTTTTCCCTTGAATGATATTTGACGGGCATCCTTTTTTTGAAAGTAAATTTCGATTCTTTCAATCTGGTCAAAAAGAATGTTTTTAACTTGCCCCGCGCTTATTCCGCAGTCTGAGAGCGACCTTAAAAGTGTTTCAATCTCGAGATTTGCATTAAGCTCATTATTCTGTGAAATACGAATAGCGGCATTTTCTTCGATAATGGTACCATGCCTTCTTGCGCCGCGCACAATCTTTTGACTTTCCAATATCTTATAAACCTTAGCCACCGTATTGGGATTTATCATCAAATCAATCGCCAACTGCCTAACGGGCGGAAGCAATTGTCCCGACTTTAATTTCCCAAAGCGTATAGCATCAAGTATTTGACGCTCAATCTGAGCGTAAATAGGTTCACGCGATTTTGTATTTATCTCAATATCCATCAATTATAGATATAAAAGACTATGTACTATATAACAATAGTACAAATGATATTTTACTAAAAACACGTATATAAAATCAAAATAAGTTAATAATAAGTGTTGAATTTTCCAACAAAATCTCGCCTAATAAGCGGATTAGTTGCCTAAGGTAAAAAATATTTTTAAACTTAGTAAGCAACATATAGCAGAGAAGGTAACGTAATGGGATCAGGATCAACACGACCAAACAATGCCGATGACAAAATGATAGCGGCTATTGAGCGCGGTGATCAGGGTGAGTTTAAAGACCGTAAACCAGTTAAAAATACGGATAAGAAACTCATCAAAGAAAAAGAAACAAGAACAGAAAAAGCACAGGAAAAAACCGAAAGGTTGAAAGCGTTGAGATTGGCTGCTGAACAAGAAGGCAAGGCAAAATAACTACAGAAACGCATTGTCAGACCAAATT